>JBAYTT010000157.1:0-9608 GCA_041675485.1 Pelobacteraceae bacterium
CAGCGCCTGCCTCAGGCTCCGGAGCGGGACAGGAACGTCGCCCAGGAGGATTGTTGAACCATGTGGCTCTTCCCGGATTTCGGAATGTTTCAGTTCCAGGGTCCGCGTGACAACGTTGAGCGGAAAAGCAATTTCCAAAGGGCCGCACTGGACTATGAGCGCAGGAATGATCGAAACCGTAATCGGAAGCCGCATAATAAAGCGACTCCCCTGGCCGCTCTGCGACTGAATAGTCAGGACTCCGGCCAGAGCATGCACCGCTTCGTAAACGGCATCCATCCCGACTCCCCGTCCGGAAATATCGGTAACGGTTGCGGCGGTTGAAAATCCCGGTTTGCAGATCAGTTGGTAGGTCTCGTGCGGCGTCATTCGGGCGGCCTGTTCCGGGGAGACAAACCCTTTTTCGACCGCCTTCAGCTTCAGCCGTTCCGGATCCATGCCACGACCGTCATCGGCAATGATTATTTCTACATGGTCCTTGTCACGGCATACCGTCATGGTTATCGTGCCGCCAAAAGGTTTGCCCGCCATAACCCGGTCATCCGCGGTTTCCAGGCCGTGATCGACCGCATTCCGCAGGATATGGACAATCGGATCGGCAACTTCTTCCAAAATACCGCGATCGAGTTCAATCTCTTTTCCCTCAAGCAGGAAACGGACCTCTTTCCCCTGCTTGCGGGCCAGGTCACGCACCAGTCGCGGAAATCGCTCGGCAATGAAGGCAAACGGCAGCATGCGGGCTTTGAAGACTTCGTCGCGCAGATTTCGCAGTAATATGGAGAGTTGGTGGAGCGGTTCCTGGCACTCGGTTGCATTGGCCAGGCGGATGGATTCAGCCAGGCGGTACTGGTTGGTAATCAATTCCCCGGTGATGTTGACCAGATGATCGAGTGTTTCGGTCCTTATGCGGATACTTTTGAAGGAATCGGTCTGCCGGAATTGATGTGGTGCGGAAACAGCGGTTTCCTGAGAAGTGCTCCCCCTTTGGGGAGGAGGATTTGCGTGAAAAGCGGCGTTCGCTTCCGCGGATGGATCAAATGCCGCCAGCCTCTCAATCAATCCGGCGGTATCTTCAGATGTGTTGCTTCCCGCTTCAATACGGGATATCAGGCTGGTCAGCGTGTCACTGCCTTCGAGCAGGAGGTCTGCAAAAGCCGGGAGCAGTTCGAATTCTCCGCTGCGGATTCGGCCGAGTTGGTCTTCCATGAGGTGGGCGATCCCCGCAACCTGGTCATAGCCCATAGTTGCCGCCATTCCCTTCAAAGAATGGGCATGGCGAAAGAGTTCATTGATCGCGGCGGTATCGCCCGGGGACTCTTCAAGATGCACAATCAGCTCGCCGAACGCGGAGAGATGGCCGCGAGCTTCGGAAACGAACAGATCCCGATAGGGGGACATGTCCATTGGTCAATCCCCCAGGCTTTCCAGTACTTCAGAAACCTTCTCGGGGATAAACGGTTTCTGGATATATGCCTTGGCACCAAGATCAAGCGATTTATGGATAACCTGGGCTTCCCCGATCGATGAGCAGACAACGACTTTTGAGTCAGGGCAGGCTTTGATTATCGACTCCAGGAGGTCGAGTCCGTTTGAGTCGGGGAGGATGATGTCCAGCAGAATAATGTCGGGGTGGTTGGTGTGCAGGTTTCTCATCGCTTCTATGCCGCTTGCCGCTTCGGCGGTAACAATGTACCCCCTTTCGGCAAGTATCCCGCGCAAAATTTTGCGCATGAAGAGGGAGTCATCGACAATCATCACCGTCCGGCCCATAGAAACCTCCATGTATGGAGACGTTCGAACTTGGGAATGGTTCCCTCAAATCCGCAGACTCCTACCCCTTGAGTTTGTTCAGCAGCAGTTCGTTAACCACCGAAGGATTGGCTTTACCTTTACTGGCCTTCATGATCTGGCCGACGAAAAAGCCGAATACCTTGTCCTTGCCGCCGCGATACTCTTCAACCTGCCCTGCATTGGCTGCCATGATTTCGTCAATGATGCTTTCGATGGCTCCGCTGTCTGAAACCTGTACCAGTCCCTGCTCTTCGACAATTGTCAGCGGTGTTTTGCCGCTTTTCCACATTTCGTCGAAAACCGTTTTGGCAATCTTACCCGAAATGGTGCCATTGTCGATCAGCTTCAGGAGTTCTGCAAGCTGTGCCGGAGAGACCGGGCACGCATCAATCGATGTGCCGCTGTCGTTCAGGGCCCGGGTGATTTCTCCCATTACCCAGTTGCCGACTGCCTTGGCGTTGCCGCCGGCGGCAACGCCCGCTTCAAAATAATCGGCCAGAGCCCGGCTGGCGGTAAGCACTTCGGCATCGTAGGAAGGCAGCCCCAGGTCAGTCATGAAGCGGTGCTGACGTTGCTCGGGCAGTTCCGGCAATTCTCGTCTCGATTGTTCTATCCACTCGTCGCTGATAACAAGCGGTACCAGGTCGGGGTCGGGAAAATAGCGGTAGTCGTGGGCTTCTTCCTTGCTGCGCATCGAGCGCGTTTTTCCGCTGTTCGGGTCAAAAAGGCGCGTTTCCTGAACAACTGTGCCGCCATCCTCGATCAGGTCGATCTGGCGCAGGATCTCGTATTCGATCGCCTGTTTGACGAATTTGAAGGAGTTGACGTTCTTGATCTCGGCCCGTGTGCCGAAGGTGCTTGATCCGACCGGCATAACCGACACGTTGGCGTCGCAGCGGAAACTTCCTTCTTCCATGTTTCCGTCACAAATTCCGAGCCAGGTTACAATCTGGTGCAACTGTTTCAGGTAGGACACCGCTTCGTCGGATGAACGGAGATCCGGTTCGGAAACAACCTCTAAAAGCGGGGTGCAGGCGCGGTTCAGGTCAACACCCGAATCGTCATTCTGGCCGGAAAGA
The DNA here is from genome assembly GCA_041675485.1 of Pelobacteraceae bacterium. Lineage (GTDB taxonomy): Bacteria > Desulfobacterota > Desulfuromonadia > Geobacterales > Pseudopelobacteraceae > JACRCG01. Next base: position 2,871 of record JBAYTT010000157.1, read on the forward strand.
TCGCCATGAACCAGTTTGCCGGCGTCCTCTTCCATATGGATGCGGGTGATGCCGATCCGCTTCAGCTCTTCTCCTTCAATCTTGATGTCAAGCCAGCCATGCTGGCAGATCGGATCTTCGAACTGGCTGATCTGATATCCCTTGGGAAGGTCGGGATAGAAGTAATTCTTGCGGGCAAAAATGCTGCGCGGTGTTATGGAACAGTTGGTTGAGAGGCCTGCCTTGATGGCGAACTCAACCACTTTTTTGTTGAGAACCGGCAGAGCGCCCGGCAGTCCCAGGCAGACCGGGCATGTCTGGGAGTTGGGCTCGGCGCCGAACGTGGTCGAGCAGCCGCAGAAAATTTTGGTGTCGGTCAGGAGCTGGACGTGAACTTCGAGACCGATGACTGGTTGGTATTTCATATGTATGCTCCGGAAGTTAGATCGTTGCTTTTCTGGTGTGCCATTCTGTTGCCTGCTCAAAAGCATACCCTGCCCGCAGGATGGTCTCCTCGTCAAATGGTTTGCCGATCAATTGCAGGCCGATCGGGAGCCCGGAAGCGGAAAACCCGGCTGGGAGTGACATGGCGCAGGTGCCGGCCAGGTTGACCGGGATGGTAAAAATATCTGACAGGTACATCTGCAGCGGGTCGCCCACTTTTTCGCCGATCTTGAACGCCGGTGTCGGAGCAACGGGTGTCAGCATGACGTCAACATCGGCAAAGGCTTTGATAAAATCATTCATGATCAGTGTCCGCACCTTCTGGGCCTTGACATAATACGCGTCATAATACCCTGATGAAAGCGCATACGTGCCGAGCATGATGCGCCGCTTGACTTCGTCGCCAAACCCTTCGCTGCGGCTCCTGGTCATCATGTCGATCAACCCCTCGGCCTTTTCGCTCCGGTGGCCGAATCGGACCCCTTCGTAGCGGGCCAGGTTGGAGCTGGCCTCGGCTGTGGCGATCAGATAATAGGTTGCTACGGCGTAGTCGGTATTCGGCAGCGAAATATCGACAAATTCAGCTCCGAGACGCCGGTAGGTCTCGATTGCCGCCTCCATCGCTTTTTGTACTTCCGGGTCAAGGCCGTCGATGAAGTACTCTTTCGGGAGGCCGATCTTCAGGCCCTTAACGCCCTGTTTCAGAGTGGCGGAGTAGTTGGGTACGGGAGTATCGACGCTGGTGGAGTCTTTGGGGTCGTGCCCGGCCACCGCTTCCAGCATGACGGCACAGTCGGCCACGTCGCGGGTCAGCGGCCCGACCTGGTCCAGTGAAGACGCGTAGGCGATGACCCCATAGCGGGAAACCCGGCCATAGGTCGGTTTCAGTCCTACGCAGCCGCAGTGCGAGGCTGGCTGACGGATGGAACCGCCGGTGTCGGTGCCGAGTGTTGCAACAGCCTGCCGGGCGGCAACCGCGGCGGCCGAACCACCCGATGAGCCGCCTGGAATACGGGTGGTGTCCCATGGATTGCGGGTAGTGCCATAGGCGCTCGACTCGTTTGAGGACCCCATGGCAAATTCATCCTGGTTCAGTTTGCCGAGCAGTACCGCGCCGCGATCACGCAACTTTTCCCATGAGGTAGCGCTATAGGGGGGGATGAAATTGTCCAGGATTCGTGAGCCGCAGGTTGTCCGGATTCCCTCGGTCAAGAAGATATCCTTCAGTGCCAGCGGAATGCCGGTCAGCAGGTGGCATTTCCCTTCCGCAATCCGCTGATCGGCGGTACGGGCTGCAGCCAGCGCCGGTTCGGGGGTTACCGTTATGAAAGAGCCGACCCGGGGCTCGATTGATTCAATACGCTCCAGCATGGCAGTCGTCGCTTCAACCGAAGAAACCTGTTTTCCTTCCAGGGCGGTGTGGAGCTCATGGATGGTCATGTCAAAAATATTCATTTGATTGTATCCCCTGCTTTATTCGATAACTTTTGGAACGGCAAAGAAACTGCCTGCGCGTTCGGGAGCATTAGCCAAGGCCTTCTCCAGGCCGATGGAAGGTCGCACGATATCCTCGCGGAACGCATTTTCCATCGGCACGGCGTGCGAGGTCGGCACGATTCCCTCGGTATTTACCTCTTTCAGCTTTTCCACATAGCCGAGGATTGCATCCATCTGACCGGCAAACAGTTCTTTTTCTGCAGTGGTGAGTTCAAGTCGGGCCAGTCGCGCAACATGCTCGACATCCGCTACCGTTATCTTCATAGTGCCTACTCCGAAATATCTGATAATTGCCGCGTGGTTGTAACATGAAATCCGCTTTGTTACAACATTGATCAACTGAATACGTTGTCCTGAAAATTTTTCCCTTGACACGAGTACACTCTTTCAGTAAGTTACACCTCTTCAAAAAAATCATGGCCTGTATGTTAACTACAGGTTGTACCGCGGGCGAGGAATTTATGAAAACAGAAGTAGCTAAAGCTGAAAATGTTAAACGTGACTGGTACATTGTTGATGCACAGGATGCCGTGCTGGGCCGTCTCTCAACCCAGATAGCAGGTGTTCTGCGTGGAAAAAACAAGGCTCTCTACACACCCAGTGTTGATACCGGCGATTTCGTCATCGTTGTAAACGCTGAGAAGATCGCCCTCACCGGTCGCAAATTGGCCGACAAAATTTATTACAGCCACTCCGGGTATGTCGGCGGGCTGAAAGAGATCACGGCTGGCAAACTGCTTGAAAAAAAGCCGGAAGATCTCATCAAGAAAGCTGTTAAAGGGATGCTCCCCAAGAATAAACTTGCACGGGCCATGCTCAGCAAGCTTAAAATCTATGCGGGGCCAAGTCATCCACATGCAGCTCAGCAGCCCAAGAACCTGGCACTTTAATACTCCAAGGAGAGCACGATATGGCAGCAGTCAGTTATTATGGAACAGGCAAGCGCAAGAGCTCAATCGCTCGTGTATGGCTTAAGCCTGGCGATGGCAAGTTTACAGTAAACCACAAGACACTTGAGAAATATTTTGGTCGCGAGACCTCGAAGATGGTTGTTCGCCAGCCGTTTGAGCTGGTTGAAAAAGTGGGCATCTTTGATGTGTACGTCACTGTTTCCGGTGGCGGCGATACCGGTCAGGCCGGCGCTATCAAGCATGGCATCACCAAGGCCCTGCTTCTGCATGACCCGGAACTGCGCGGCGTCCTCAAAAAAGCTGGTTTCATTACCCGCGATTCACGCGTGAAAGAGCGTAAAAAGTACGGCAGAAAAGCTGCTCGTGCACGCTTCCAGTTCTCCAAGCGTTAATCGCTGGATTGGACACGATGGTATGTCAGAAGGGGAAATCCGCAAGGGTTTCCCCTTTTTTTTGTTTAAATTCGAAAAGTGATGGTGAACGTAGCATGATATGACAAACGGAGGATGCGTCTCTCGTTATTCTTTTGATTCGCAATTCTTGGACATATTTTGTAACAATGAAGCAGAAAAATTAGTAGCAGTCCTACCCTTCAGGTGCCTTGGGAATAGAGCACTCTGAAGGGTAGGATTTTTAAGTATTAAAAAAAATCACTGTGTTGTCCTGGGTTATCCGGTTTCTATTCTACATCATCGCTGTAATCGCCGTTGCCAATGGCGTTGTGGCCCGGCTGATGAGTGTGCTGAGCTGACGGCTCTCATCAAACAGGGTACCCTTGGAAATTCCGGTATCTGCATCGGAAAGTAATTCGGCGATCACTTCCGGCATCCCGGCTTTAAGCAGGAGATCTTTGTATTCGCTCTGCGGCAGGTTTACATAGCCAATGTTTTTGCCGGACTGGAGTGAGATTTCCGCGGCAAGCTCTGTCAGGGTAAAAGCCGTATCGCCAGCCAGTTCATAGATGCGGCCCGCCTGGTTGTCCGAGGTCAACACAACAGCAGCCGCTTCCGCAAAGTCGGCACGCGAAGCGGATGAGATCCGGCCATCGCCGGCACAGCCGTACACGTTACCGTGCGCCAGCGCAGAGAGTATGCCGGCGGTGTGATTCTCGGCATACCAGCCATTGCGCAACACCACAAACGGGACTCCGGAAGCGTGAAGCAACGCTTCGGTCTCTCTATGCTCGCCGGCAAGCCCAAGCAACGATGTTTCGGCATGCAGCACACTGGTGTACGCCAACAGTTTTACGCCGGATCGCTTGACTGCGTTGATGACGATACGATGGTGGTTTGTACGCTGACCGATTTCGTTGGAAGAAATAAGCAGCACTTTGTCAGCACCACGAAGCGCCTCGTCCCACGAAGCGGGCACGGTGTAATCGGCATAACGCACCTGTACCCCAAGTCCGGCAAGTTCCTTCGCCTTCTCCACATTACGTACGGCTACGGAGATTTCGGTAGCAGGTACCTTTTTCAACAACGATGCAACGACTAAACGGCCTAATTCTCCTGTAGCTCCGGTAACAACGATCATGATAAATTCCTTTCAAACGTTTTTGACATCTTGTGTAAAATAACCATATCAACTACAATTACAAAAAGTAAGTACGCACAAAAAGGTAAGTATGAAAAAAAATATCGAGCATGAGAAATTATCGGAGCAATTTCAACGTGGGCAGGTGTTTGCGGTTGAATGTCCATCGCGGGAGATACTTAATCATGTCACCAGCCGTTGGGGAGTACTCGTTCTAGTGGCCCTGATGGCAGGGACACACCGTTTCAGCGATTTGCGCCGCAAGATAGGTGGAGTCAGCGAAAAGATGCTTGCCCAGACGCTGCAATGCCTGGAAAAAGACGGCTTCATCAACCGTGTGTCAGTGCCGGTTGTGCCGCCGCATGTGGAATACACGCTGACGCCGATGGGCGAGGAGATCGGTCATAAAGTAGGGTCACTGGCCGACTGGATAGAAGAGAACTTGTTGAGGATCATGAAGGTGCGGCAGGAAACAAAGGGGTAATACGGTGATTACCGAACAATTGCTGACCGGGGCTGCCATTGCGGATGCAGTGGACGATCTGGCGACGCTTCGTCTCGAAATTTTCTTGGACTATCCCTATCTGTATCAAGGGAAGAGAGAAGATGAACTCACATACCTGGGCAGTTATGCCGAGGCGCCCGATGCCTGCGTCATTCTTGCCCGTGACGGTTTGGCGGTTATCGGGGCCGCAACCGGCATGCCGCTTGTCCATGAAGACGCCCAGATGCGTGACGCCTTTGCCGCAACAGCCTTTCCGCTCAACGAGGCATATTACGTCGGGGAGATGCTCTTTCGTCCGGCCTACCGTAATAGCGGACTGGGCCGGAAGCTGCTTGCCCAACTGGAAAGCCGCATCCGTTCTCTCGGCAGCTACCGCCGCCTCACCTGTGCCACGGTTGAGCGTCCCGACGATCACCCTTTGCGCCCGCGTGACTACACCCCCATTACAAGATTCCTCTCCCGGACCGGTTTTGTCCGGCTCTCCGGTGTGACCACCCGGTTCACGTGGCGCGAGACCGATGGCACCACACGGGATCACCCCATGCAGTTCTGGAGCAAGGAACTGATGTAATTCTCGCAGAGGAACCTTTTCAAAGCTGTTCGGTTGCCGGTTGCCCCTTAACCGGCGCCTGCGCAGTTTTTTTAATCCTATCCGGATCTTCCCACCAGCGCAGACCGCCTGTGGTGTCGTGCATGCTCACCGGTTCTCCCATCAAAGGAGTAACGACCGGAATACCGTGCGCATTGCCCAGGGCGGCTATTCTGTCGAACGGCTCGTGCCAGGAGTGCATGGACAGATCAAAGGTGCCGTTGTGGATCGGCAGCAGGCGCTTGCCCCTCAGATCGAGATGCGCCTGGACGCTCTCTTCCGGGTGCATATGGACGTTCGGCCAGTTTTCATTGTAGGCACCCGTTTCCAGCAGCGTCAGGTCGAAGGGGCCGTATTTCTCGCCGATCTGCCTGAAACCGTCGAAGTAGCCGGAATCGCCGCTGAAGAACACGCGCTGGCCAGGGGCAAGAATTGCCCATGAAGCCCACTGGGTCTGATTCTTTTTGAGCAGGCCGCGACCGGAAAAGTGCTGCGCCGGCGTAGCAACGAAACGGATATCGCCGATGTCAATCCCCTGCCACCAGTCCAGTTGCCGCACCTTTGCTGGCGGCACGCCCCAGTCAACGAGGATGTCGCCCACCCCGAACGGTGTCAGGAAATATTCCGTCTTTTCCGCCAACCGCATGATGGAATCATGATCCAGATGGTCGTAATGGTCGTGGGAGATGATGACCGCCTTGATCGGCGGAAGTTCGTCGATGCCGATGGGAGGCGCGTGAAACCGCTTCGGCCCGGCAAACGGTATTGGGGATGCGCGGTCAGAAAACATCGGGTCGGTGATCCAGAATTCATCATGCAGCTTCATCAGTACGGTCGAGTGACCAAGGCGATATACCGTGTTGTTCGGTGCGGCCAGTAGCTGCTGTTGTGTCAAAGTATGTACGGGGATTTCACCAGATGGGCGGGTATCAGCAGGTTTATTGAAGAAAAAATCCCACATGATGCGAGCCTGATCAAGCGAACCACCTTTGGTCACCTTCAGGGGATGTTTCTGATCGCTTTCGAGTGAGAGAGGCGACCGTGTGTGGGCGGAACTGCTGCTATTATCGAGAAGTGTGGATACCATAATAAAAATGACTCCGAGTAGTATGAGAGAAAAAAGGATTCGTTTCATTGTCTTTACCATCCGGAGAGTGTCGGCTTATCGGTGGGTCGCGCTTGAAGCTTTTCTGTCTTCCAGAACCACATCCAAAAGCCTGGTGGCCCTGGCCGCTTCATTTTTGCCGACCTTATTGCCAAGTACGGACACAAACTGCCTC
>JBAYTT010000158.1:0-9559 GCA_041675485.1 Pelobacteraceae bacterium
GACATTCCTGTTTTTACTCAGTCACACATCTCTACACAGGATGGCATATAGAATATGTAAAGGTGCCTTAACCGGCAAAAGTGCGTTTTCAAGTAAAGGAGCCTTAACCGGTGGCGGTGCTTTTTGGCTTTTTTTACCCTTGAACCGGTAAAGGTGTCTTAACCAGTTCGGTAAAGAAGCCTTAACCGGTGCTGTTCCCCCTCATTGAACGTGCTTTTATGATGTTGGTGTTGTCACGTTCTGGTTGCTGCCATGACTCCCATTTATCAGACAGGCGGTATAGCGCAGGCGTGTTGCTGCCGTAATTACCTGACCTGACCTTTTCAATAAAGCCGCGTTCGATTACCTGTTTCATACCCGCTATGAATGTTGGCCGGGTTATCCTGAATTGTGTTTCAGCTTCATTCACTGGAAATGTAAATGTTATCACGCCGGTTGACTTCCTCGTTTTGTCGTGTCGTTCACGCCCATCTTTAGCGCGGCATATAATCACAATATCGGACGCGGTTTTGCTCAAGGATCGCCAGGCATCGGTTCTTAACTCATACGGTTTTATTTGGGCGAACCATCGAACAGGTGAACTTTTCTTCTCGTTGACTGGCTCATCATGGGTGCTGGTGTCTGCCATTTCTGCCGGTAAAGGTGGCTTAACCAGTGCCGCCTTGGCTGCTGGTGGTCGTTTGACTGATGCTGGTATGTCAACAGCATTTCCCAGCGATAGGAAATATTCGACGTCCAGCGGTTGACCTTCCTGGTGTCCGGCGATAGCGAGACTCTCATATTCAGGAGGGCATGACGGCAAATAATGCGACCGCGCCCGTTCAAAGCATGACTGGTCTATACAATCCATCAATTCCGGCGTGATGATGCTCTTTACTCCCAGGACAAGGACGGCATGTTCACCAGCGTTGACTGATCTCGACAGCGGAAGAACTATTCTGAAACGTGGGCTTTCCGGCGTGTTGCTATGTGTTGTGTAGAACGCCGCCAGGGCATCAGGGAATAATTCGAGAACGCCCTTGATAGTCGGTTTACCATGATCGCAGTCAATACAGATACCACTTGCTGAAATGAAGTTGTTGTTCCCCCTGGAGCCGTTGAACGCAGCAGGAGCAAATAACTTTCCATCCTTTGACGGCCTGACATGGTGCGTTGCCAGCATGGTAATAAATATATCTGTGTTCAAAATCAGCGGTATTGCTTTGGAATGTTTCTTGTGGTTAAAAGTGCTGAATCTCATAGCGGGTGCGGTGCTGATTACTACCAGCGGTAAAGGCTCCTTAACCGGTAATGGTGTATTTACAGGTTCAGGTTCAACCGCGTTTACTGGTAAAGACTCCTTAACCGGCAAGTCATCCGGAACGGGTGCGGTGGTATTGAAGAGCATTTCCTGGTATTCTGTAGCCGCTGCGACTGTTGGCAAAGTTGCCGGATGGATAGAAACCTGAGACGACTTCTGTTTTATCAACTTTGGTTCAGGCCATGCAGAAGGCCATGTGCCGCTCGACAAATATTCTTCACAATCTTTTTTACGCCCCTTTTGGTCGATGTAGGATCGCTCAAAACTATTGGCATGTGCTTTGTCACCTGCTGCTTTTCGGTAAGTTTCACTCATCGGGACAACTCGCCAGCCGTTACAATTACGGCGTTTTTAGTGTCGTGGTCAAATACTTCAAATAATTGAACTGTGCGGGTGCTTGTTGTAAGATTCAGGCACTCATTGTCGTTTGTTGTTCCCCTTTTAAATCTCTTTGCCGGTTGCCATCCGTTGACGGGTTTCTTTGTCTCAGTCATTGACGACCTCCTTTAAGCTGCCGCTTGTGCTTCGGTGGTGCTGCTGTAAACGCGCTCGTTCATAAACGCTTCAAGGTCAGCTTTCCGATAACGTACGCAGCGCCCCATTTTAATGAAGCGGGGTGATTTTCCATTCCATCGCCATTGTTCAAGAGTGGTTTCCTTAATCTGTAAAAACTCCGCCGCCTGTTTCGTTGTCCAGTTTTCACCCATTGCCTCGATCTCCTTTGTAGTTGGATAGAAACGGAAAAAGCCCGTTCGTCATGGTTGTGACAATACGGGCTTCTATGGTGTTTGAATCTGTACGAAACTAAAGTTCTTTGGGTGGTTTTGTCAGGTTTTTGATAAAGCGTGTTTTATTTTTCTGGTGGGGTCTTTAAGGTCGGTGTGTCCAGTCGCTTCAAGTGCAAACAAAACAATCTCTTGAAAAGTGGCTGAATGTTCGGTCGCCAGTATATCGAAACAGAGGTTGTATGCATTGACAATCTCTTTGACAAGACCGGTGCAATCGGCTCCTTTTGGTCTACCCGTTTTCTTGTTGGTAAGTGTATCTTTTGGTTCAAAACATTCAATGAAATCTAACAGCCCGTTTCTAGCAGACGTTGCTTTCATCATAGTTTTAGCCCACCATTCAACGTCGGGCTTGTTGCTGCATTCACGTGTTATAGTCCCGGCCTCATTCATCTTGAGGCTGAAATTGACCTTGTTTAATGGAATTAAGACTTGTTCAGCACGGGAAACCTTGTGGAGTTTTTTTGCTGCTCTTTTACACAAGCTCAATAAATCGGTTATATCTTCATCAATGCTTTTTTTTGTCTGTTTCGGTTGAATCAATATCCTATTTTCGACTCTGCAAAGCGCCTCCAATATCCCGGTAAATTTCTTGACGGGTTCGTTATCAAATTTATTCAGGATGTTATGGAGTTGTTCCTTTTCATCTTCGCTGAATGTCATCTCGTATGAAACTAATTTTGTGCCGTCTGGTAGGAGTTGAATAAAATCATCTCCCTTGTGGTGTATTATGGTTCCACCTTCCGGCGTGTCTTCAAAAATATCATATCCATATTTTGTTATAGTCTTTTTCATAATGTCGCCTTGCCCTTCATCTGTATGACTTGCCCGTGTTGTGTCCTGATTCGTTCCTGTAGCGTATCCGTGATCTTCTGCATAGCATCACGTAGCCGGTTAATGTCCAGTACGATATAACCGCCGGTAACGTCTGCATCTTGCTTGTGATTCAAGAGCGCCTTTATGGTGTAGCGTGACAAGTCCAGGCTTTCGGCAAGGCTTGCAAAGGTTCGCCGCAGGTCGTGGCAACTGAAAGAAATTCCGGTGGTCGCTGTCACGGTGTCAATGGCTCGTTTCGGTTCTACGATATAGCCGGTCTTTCCTTCACCTGGGAAAACATAAGGAGAGGCAAGCCGGGACTCTGCCAGAGCAACCCTGCCTTGTGCTTCCTGCCGTTGCCTCATAGTCATCTTGTCAACATCAGCAAGCGCCGCCTTTGCTTCGGTCAGCTCTGTTTTCAATCCTTCCTTACGGTCAGTTAGAAGCGTGTCCAGGTAGTCAGATAATGGCAGGGTGTGGAACTGCTTATTTTTGGTAACGCCAGTCATGCCGCCGGTCAGGGTGAAACATCCCTCCTGAAAATCTACCTGTTTCCATTTCAGTGTCGCGGCCTCTTGTCGCCTCAATCCGGTAAAGAGTAGAAAGCGTAAATAGTCGGTCATTATGCCGTTGTCCAGTTCCATAACAGCCTTGTGCCATGCCGGGAGGTCACTATTTTTCAGACGGGTTTGCCGCCGATCTACCTTAAACCATGCCTTCTTTTTCTTGCTGGAAAGTACGGTGACGGGGTTCGCATACAGGGTGCCGCCCTCTTCATCTTCAAATTGATAATTGAGAACAGCCCGCAGGGTTCGCATACAGTTATCAGCCGCCGCCTCCCGGCGCTTCGGTTCAGGGGGGGCAACCGCTTTCAGTTTCGCTTTGCCGCCTTCGGTGGTGATCTCTTTCGCCAGCTTTTGCCGCTGCCGGTTCCCGTCTGCAATATCCTTGTGTCGTGCCTTCACCATGTCACGGGTGATCTCTGCCGCCGGTTTGTCCAGCCAGTCAGCCAGGTACAGGCGACAAAGGTCTTTATACGTTGTCACGGTTCGCGGTTTCAGTTTGCCCTTGTCCAGATAATCATTAAGCGCCGTCTGTAGGGTGACGGCCTGTTGTTTTTCATCTTCTACTTGTTGCCGTGCTTGTCGCTTCTCTTCGTTTGGGTCAATGCCGCGTCCCATATCAGCAAGCAAGCCCTCTGCCGCCTTCCGTGCCTTCTCTGCGGTTATCTTGTCGGCGGTGTCGATCTTTGTACGGGTCAGCTTGCCGTTTACGCGCCTCATTGTGAAATATGTTTTTCCGGCGGTCTTTTCCTGTGCTTTGGTCAATGCCTTTCCGCCGGGTTTCAATGCAAAGATACGGACACCGAAACCACGTAACACGTCATCAAAATAATCAACCCGGTCTTTTGCCGGTCGTTCCAGCCCTTCAACCGCTTCTTTGGTGATATGTATCGACGGCATAAAATCCCCCTTCAATCTGTTACCCCAAAAGTTAGGGGTAACGTATGGGTAACACTTTGGAAAGAATCAAGCGAAACAACGTAGAACAAAAATAGGTGATAAGTGGTTTAATGTCAAGGGATTATAGAACTTGATAGAATTGGGAGGGGGTAACAAAAAGGCCTATTTCACAAACTACGAATCCGTAGGTCGGGCGTTCGAATCGCTCCAGGCGCACCAAAAATTCAAGCACTTACGTTAATTCGTAAGTGCTTTTTTTTGTCTCATGCATAATCTGCTGCACGGGATTCTCATTACCATTTCTGGTGCGTATGCCGTAGACAGGGAAGCCAAGATTCAACTGCGTAGTATACACTATCAAAAAAAATATCGACAGACTGTTATTTTGAATTTGCAGTGCTATAATTTAATCAGCTGGAAAGAAGCAGAAATCAATTAAAGGAGGACTTACTATTTTATGGAAGAGACTCCACCAGACAGAGATCAGTAAATAGGATGCGACCGTTTTCCGATGAAGCTGTTAATCGGATAAAAACCTGAAAAGGTAATTAACATATCAAATCAAAACGAAGCCCACCGAATGACATGGTGGGCTTTTTACGTGAATCTACCGCTCAACTATTTTGAACCGCTTCCGCTGAACTCAAGCTTTCCGTCAACCCAGAGAACCACACCCCCGTCATGTTCCCAGAGTGTCATGCGCTTGTCCCGGTAACGCCCCTCTGAACCGGCTATTTCGGCAGGAAGCAGGACTATTCGGCCATCGGGCAGTTTCGTGATGACGCTACCGGTCAGAGTGTCATGAATAACTTCCAGTTTTTTGCCAGCTTCTGAAACATAAACCGCTGCCTGCCCGAGAACACGGGTTGTGGAAGGGAACGATATACCCGGCGCGGTATTTTGCGCCGGAACGCTGACGGTCGGAGAAGTTGCGCATCCGACAAAGATCAGCGCCAGAACCGTAAAGAGCGTTGGAAAGATCAGCGGTGTGCCGTTCACTTTCCCAGCGCCTTCTCGATCCGGTCGCAGAGGGTTTTGAGCACCTTGATCCGGGCATAATATTTGTCGTTGGCCTCGACCAGCGTCCAGGGGGCTATTTCTGTGCTGGTGCGGTCGATCATGTCGCAGACCGCCAGCTCATACTCGTCCCATTTCTCCCGATTGCGCCAATCCTCATCCGTAATCTTGTAGCGTTTGAAACCGATCTTTTCCCGCTCATTGAAGCGCTTCAACTGTTCTTCCTTCGTGATGGAAAGCCAGAATTTTACGACGACGGTTTTGTTCCGGATCATCTGCTCTTCAAAATCGTTAATTTCTCCGTAAGCCCGCATCCAGTCCTTGTGTTCGCAGTACCCCTCGACCCGCTCCACCAGAACACGCCCGTACCAGGTACGGTCAAAGATGGCAAAACGGCTTTTACGGGGGATGTTGCGCCAGAAGCGCCACATGTAGGGCTGGGCACGTTCTTCCTCGGTCGGCGCGGCGACCGGAATGACCCGGTACTGACGGGCATCGAGTGCCTGGATGATGCGCCGGATGCTCCCCCCCTTGCCGGCGGCGTCATTCCCTTCGAAGGCCACTACAACCGACAGTTTCTTGAACTCCGGGTGTCGGGTCAGCAGGTTGAGTTTACCCTGGTACTTTTCCAGTTCGCTTTCAAACTCGGCTTTTTTCAGTTTTTTGGTCATGTCCAGCGTTTGCAGGATCAGCAGATTGTCGATGGTCGGCAGGATCGGGGGGATCGGTTCTTCATGACGGGGTGGTTCGGGAGCGTCAAGCCGCTGCCGCATGGCAGCCAGAATCGCCTTGCCGATGGTTAGATAGCGGTAGCGCGGATCGGTCCCTTCGACGATTGTCCAGGGGGATTCAGCCGTGCTGGTGGTACGCAGCATCCGCTCGGATACTTGGCGGAATTTGTCATACTGTTTGTAGTGATCCCAGTCGGTATCGGTGATGCGCCAGCGGGTTGTAGGATCCTTCTCCAGTTGTTTAAGCCGTTTTTTCTGCTCATCCTGAGACAGGTGCAGCCAGAATTTAAGGACCAGCGCTCCCTCGTCACAAAGCATCTTCTCGAAGCGGACAATACGCTCCAGTCGCTGATCCAGTTCGGCGTTCTTGATTGTGCCGTAGACATTTTCAACCAGCGGCGCCGAATACCAGGTGCCGATAAAGACGCCGACTTTCCCCCGGGGTGGGAGCACCCGCCAGTAGCGCCACATCTGGGGACGCTCCAGCTCTTCGTCGGTCAGGTCTCGCAGGGCATGGGTTTCGATGTGACGCGGATCCATCCATTCATTCAAGAGGTTGACCGTTTCACCCTTACCGGCGCAATCGACACCGGCCACCAGAATAATCACCGGAAACTTTTTCGCCTGGAACAGGTCAAGTTGGGCATCCAGCAACCCCTCCCGTAGCCCGGGAATTTCCTTTTTCCAGACTTCCTTGCTGATCTTGTGACCCAGTTCGGCGGATTCAAACATGATACCCTCCTGATCGTTCAGCATCGAAAATATGAAAAAGTATACCAGCTAATAACTCTCAGGCCAGTAGCTAATTCAGAATCGTTTTCAGCCTCAAGATTACTTCATAGATTTCTCACGATGTTACGTTCATAACTCCAGGTAATCATGAGGTGATCATGAAGCAAAATAAGTACGTTGGTAATCTATTTTCCGGCCAGCTCCTTTGATTTCAAGGTGGCTGCTTCGACACCGTTCATGACTACCCCTCGGAAACCGCCGTTTTCAAGAGCGTGCAGAGCCGCAATGGTCGTGCCTCCCGGAGAGGTCACCTTTTCCTTTAACAGCGCAGGATGCTCGCCGGTCTCGACAACCATGCGTGACGAACCGAGCACGGTCTGGGCAGCCAATTGCGTCGCAACATCACGCGGCAGGCCGCACTTGACCCCGGCATCGGACAGTGCCTCGATGAAGGTGAAAACATAGGCCGGACCGCTGCCGGAAAGTCCGGTTACAGCGTCCATCAGCTTCTCTTCCACCGTGACGGCAATCCCGATCATGGCAAAAACCTGCCGGGCAAGATCAAGATCATCCGAAGAGGCCTTGCGCCCCGCGCAGACGGCGGTTGCACCGGCTCCGATAAGAGCGGGCGTGTTGGGCATTGCCCGTATTACACGGCAACCGGGAACCAGGTTGGTTTCTATTTTTGAGCTCGGGACACCGGCCATGATTGAAATTACCAGTTGTTGTGGAGTAACAACCCGCTCGATCAGATCGAGAACGCTTGATGCCTGTTGCGGCTTGATCGCCAGTATGATTACTTCGCCCCATCCTGCAGCCTCCGCGGCATCGTCGACAACCCGTACGTTCGGAAATTGCGTTGACAGCACATCCCGTCGCGTGGGATTGATTTCCGCCACACAGACTCCGACGCCGGCATCCTCACGCAACAGGCCGCGAATAATCGCTTCAGCCATGTTTCCGCCGCCGATAAATGCTATTTTACGTATCGTCAACATTCTGGTCCCCCCGATCAAAAATTAATTTACACTGCTTCTCGTCACCAGGGCAACGCCGACACAGATCAGACAGATACCGGCCCAGCGCATGCCGCTGACCTGCTCGCCAAGATACCACTGCGCCAGAAAGGCAACGACCAGATAGCTGAGTGCCTGAAGAGGCAGGGCGACCGAGAGATCCTCCCACGACAGAACCGCAAGCCAGAGGCCGAAATAAACCGCCTGCATGGCCGTTCCAAGGATCAGGCGCCAGTTTGTCAGGGCTCCCAGTGCCGTGCCGATGATCTGACGGAAACTCATGGCCGAAATGTCGCCGCTACTCTTCATCCCCTGAGTAAGAAAGATGTCGCCGATCGCGCCGGCAGATATCGCAATCAGCATGACAACCAGCGTCTTCAGCATTTTACCTCTCCCCGGTAGTTCCGTACCTGTATCTGCAGTGCGAGCAACCGCTCCCTGACAGCCGGGCTTGTGATGGCGGCCAGTTCCTCCGGATGGCGATAAACGGGCATACGTCGGCTGATCTCGGCATCCGGAAGAATCCCCGGGTGAAAATAGATCTCGGTCAAGCCTTCCTGAACTCCATCAATGATGTTGAGAAGATATTCCTCGGTCATTCGCCCCGAATTAAGCACCCCTTTGACCTCCGACGCATACCGGATCCCAAGCCGGTCAAGAACGGGCATGGCATGATCGGTCAGGATGCCGAATATCACGTGTTCGACACTCTTGCCGAACATTCGCTCACGGTCAAAGCGCAGGTTTTGAGCAAGCTGCTCCCGAGCCAGGCGAAACGTGGTGATACCGTAGCGTGGCATCAGTTCCGCCAGTATTCTGAACACCGTCGGATGCAGATGGATGTTCAGGTGGCCGTCAATGTGGGTCAGTGGAATCCCGGAATCAAGCACCCGGACGATCTGGGCTTCTATCTCCCGTTTCAGCTGACAGTAGAGTCCACGATCGAAAAAGTAACGCATGCCGGCTGTTACGGGGTTATTGCTGAAATTGCCACCCGCATCAACCAGTTCGGGTATTTCTTCCCGCGGCAGCACCCCGTGCCCCTGTACAAGTGTCAGATGCAGCCCTATCTGAAGGGCTGGATTGCGCCGGGCAATCGAGACCGCTTCATCATATGCGGCCGCTCCCGGCATGATCGAAGCACATGTCAGGAGTCCGTTTTCCCAGGCCTGTTCGACCGCCCGGTTGACACCGCTGGAAAGTCCGAAGTCGTCGGATGTGATAACCAGCTGTCTCATTTACAATCCGAACAGGAGTCTTTCCGTTTCCTCATATACGCGAGGTACTGTTTTCCTTCTTTAAGCAGTTTGCGCCGTTCATCACCATCGATCAGCATCCGGCCGATGCTGCGGGCGATATACTTCGGCCTGAAATAGAATTTGTTGTAGAACTCTTCGACCGAGTTGAAAATTTCCGTGTTGGACAGGTTGGGATAGTTGATGACGCACTTCTGGTGACCGCTGTCGTCAAGAAAACTATCCGAGGAGATCCACCCCTCCTGCTTGCAGAGCGCATAAAATTCAGTACCCGGATACGGTGAGGCGAGTGATGCCTGAATCGAATTCAGATCGAGCTGTTTGGCAAATTCAATCGTCTGGCGGATGGTGTCTCTGGTCTCGCCCGGAAGACCCATAATGAACGCGCCGTGGATCGACAGCCCCAGCTTTTTGCAATCCTTGGTAAATTGCACTGCCTGGGC
>JBAYTT010000159.1:0-9425 GCA_041675485.1 Pelobacteraceae bacterium
TAGATACCGCCTATTATCTCGTCCATTCCATGGCCGGTGGCAGGGGCGGCTTTGAGCGGCGGGACCGGGAAGCCGCCGGCGATTTCGTCGCCGCGGCCAACAAGGCTCACGTGCGGCGCGTAATCTATCTGGGAGGGTTGGGCGAAACCGGCGACGACCTCTCTGAACATCTTAAAAGCCGCCTTGAGGTGGCTGACATTCTCAAAACGGGAACATTCGCCACAACCTTTCTCCGGGCTGCAGTCATAATCGGAGCCGGGGGGGCGTCCTTCGAGATGGTACGGGCGCTTGTGGAGCGACTGCCGCTCATGATTACCCCCCGCTGGGTGTCAACCCGCTGCCAACCCATTGCCGCTGCTGATGTCATCGGCTACCTGGCTGGCTGTCTGACCGATGAACGAACCAGTGGACGGACTTTTGATATCGGAGGGCCGGAAGTTCTGACCTACCGGGAGATGATGGAGCGATTGGCCCGAATCGAGGGGAGAACGCTCTATATTCTACCGGTTCCGGTGTTGACTCCGAAGCTGTCCTCATACTGGGTCGGCTTCATAACCCCGGTTTCGCCGTCAGTATCCATGCCCTTGATAGAAGGTTTGAAGAACGAGGTGATATGCCGCGACACCGCCATCCGGGACCTGATCCCCCTGCGGCTGACACCGTACGATGAAGCGGTCCAAAGAGCCTTGACGGGGTCATGACACCAGCGCACTCATGGTATTAGCGAGGAACGGATGCCCCTTCGGGAAAGAAAAATAGAATTTCACCAGGTACTGAGGGATGACGGCTCGGTCCATTCCCACCAGTGGACAGCCCTGCCGGATGATTGTGCGCCGGGGCTTACTGTTGAGGAGATCGTCGAGCGCTACCTGGCGTTCCTCCGCTCCTGCACTCTGGGTCTTGTCAGGCCGCTGCGCACCGCTGACAGCGTCGCGATCAGGTTCCTGGGACTGCGCCTGATCAGTTTATGCCTTCCGGTAGTTACCAGCAGCGGGACTGCCACCAGTGCAGACCTCTTCATCAATGGCGGGCTCCTCGTACAGCGTGATTCCTGTAATCGGGGGCAACTCCGCTTCACCATCGTCAGCGACCCCGGACAGATCAGGGTTGAAATACGGCTGTCGGACTACTGCCCGCTGCTTCTCGGCACCCATGCTCCTTCGCGGTTTCGAAAGTGGCTCTACCACATTACCCAGGCATCCATCCACAACGTGGTCACCGTCCGCTTCCTGGCCCATCTGTGCAGCGATCTTACCGGGAAGAAACCACCGCTCAATGTGGTCAAGACCTCGCTCTCTGACGGCGAGGACATCTGAGCAATCACCCTGTACGGCATTCCCTTATCTGGTTCACGAACCGTAACAGCATGAAATTATGAACTCGACAGGATACAAAATGATTCTTTCAACCATCGCCATATTCCTCGTGCTTTTTGCATTATGGGTAATCAGTGGATACATTCCGACCAAGAATATTGAGACCCCGGCATATACCATTATAGAAAAGAAAACAGGCTACGAAATTCGCCGGTACGCTTCGTATATCGTTGCTGAAACACATCAGAAGGGAAGCCAAAAGGAATCTCTTTCGGGAGGTTTCAGGGAACTGTTCCGGTATATTTCCGGCAACAACACCACCCGCTCAAAGGTCGCAATGACCTCCCCGGTACTTCAGTCAGCCGAATCCAAGGGACAAAAGATCCCCATGTCCGCACCGGTCATCAAACAAGGAGAAGGCCGTTCAAGCGTCATTGCGTTTGTCATGCCGGCGGGAATACCACTAGAAGAGCTTCCTCAGCCTGACAGCCCAATAATCATGCTGAAAGTCGTCCCTCCTAACATGGTGGCGGCAATAACTTTTTCTGGATTCGCAACCGGGGATAAAATCAGGAATAATTCCGAAAAGCTGCTTTCGGCACTCACGCGTGATAACAGGCATATTCTCTCGGCACCACAAATCGCACTGTACAACCCTCCGTGGACTCCGCCGTTTATGAGAAGGAACGAGGTCATGGTCGAGATTGAGGGCATTTAGAACATCTACAAAACACGATGCAACTAAAAACGAAGTTGCAGGTAATTCAAGAAAATAGTTGGCTTTTCTTTGATCCGTCTTGCAAAGTAGCATTTCAGAAAACTCTAAAAACAATAAAAGAGGCATGAATGAACCGTTTTCAGATGTTGTTCTGCTTGTTGTTACTGAACGTCATGCTCCTTTCACCCCTCCCCGCGGTTTCCGCACCGCTGCAAACCGTTCGCATCGGTGCCTTTAACTTATACCCCACCATATTCCAGGCTAAGGATGGTTCCGTCCAGGGCTTCTACGTGGATTTTCTCAAGGAAATAGCAAATCGGGAAGGCTGGAATATCGAGTATGTCTACGGCAGTTGGGCAGACGGCTTGTCCCGCATAAAAACCGGCGAGGTCGATGTGCTCACCAACGTGGCCTTCACCAGGGAACGCGCCGAGTTTATGGATTACGGCAAGACGCAGCTTCTTACCGTATGGGCCGAACTCTACGTTCCGACCGGTTCAGACATTGATAATATCCGGCAGGTAAAGGGGAAGAAAATTGCGCTTATGAAGGGCGATTTCAATGCCGCCAACTTCCGCAATCTGTTGGAAAAGTTCGGGATTCCCTGTAACCTGGTCGAATACGGGAATTTTGAAGAGGTGTTCCAGGAGGTGTCCTCACGCCAGGTGGACGGCGGGATTGTCAACAACACCTTTGGCGCCGCAAAACAGCATGAGTATGATCTCAAGTCATCCGGCGTCATCTTCAACCCGTTTGATATCTACTTTACGGTTGCCAAGGGAAAAAACCGGCAGATTCTGGAAACGCTCGATAACTACCTTATCGAATGGCGCAACGATGAATCCTCACCCTATCATCAGGCTCGCCAGCGCTGGGCGCATGGCAGTGCCTCGACCATTCGCGTTATTCCTTCATGGCTGCGGCATGCTCTCGTTCTGTTCCTTGGCATTTCAGGGGTGGCGGTTGCGTTCATAATAATGCTTCGTATTCAGGTAAGACGCAAAACCAACGAACTCAAATCCGAGTTTGCCGAACGCATAAAGATTGCGGACGAATTGCACCTGACAACGGAACAGCTTGAGGAGGAGTTGGCTGAACGGCAGGTGGCACAGGCAGCGCTGGAGGAACAGACCGCGCTGCTTGAGGAGGAGGTTGAAGAGCGTGTCAGGGCGGAAGCAGATCTTCTGGCTTCTGAAAAGCGTTTCCGCGAACTTCTTGAAAATGTGCGGATGCTGGCTGTAACCCTCGACACGCAAGGGACAATAACCTTCTGCAATAATTTCCTGTCGGAGCTTTCCGGGTGGGAAAAAGACGAGATTGTCGGTAAAAACTGGTTTGACCTGTTTATTCCCAAACAGGTTGATACTCAAATCAAGACCGCTTTTAATGACGTCCTGGCCGGCGACGGCGTTGCATCCCATTTTGAAAATCAGATTATTACCCGTGACGGCACCGTACGCACCATCGTATGGGATAACACAATGCTGCACAATCCCGACAACTCCATTTACGGAATTGCCAGCATAGGGATCGACGTCACCGACCACCGGCACTTGGAATACCAGTTGCGCCATGCGCAAAAGATGGAGGCAATCGGGCAGCTTGCCGGAGGCGTAGCCCATGATTTCAATAACATCCTCACCGTTATCATGGGATATGCCAATCTCCTCTCTTTGGGACCAAAGCTGGATACCAGGCAGAGTGAAGCGGCAGAACAGATCATCAGCGCATCGGAGAAGGCGGCTCAGCTGACCAGGGGCTTGCTGGCATTCAGCCGCAAGCAGCTTCTGGAGTTCAAAATAACCGACCTTAACCAGATCATGCAGCACGTTCAAAAATTCCTGGTACGGATCATCGGCGAGGACATCAAGTTAAAGCTGATTATCAACGACCTGAAGCTGCCGGTTACCGTGGATAACGGACAGATTGAGCAGGTGTTGATCAACCTGGCGACAAATGCCCGCGATGCCATGCAAAAAGGCGGCATATTGACGATTGAAACCGGAATTCGGGACATTGATGCTGCAGTCGATCACGTGCATGGCTTCGACACTGTCGTACCGGGCCGTTATGCCTGCATTACGGTGTCCGACACCGGGGGCGGCATGGATGCGGAAACCTGCGCCAGAATCTTCGAGCCGTTTTTTACGACCAAGGAGATTGGCAAGGGAACCGGTCTTGGCATGGCCATTGTCTATGGCATAGTTCGCCAGCACAACGGCTTTATTAATGTCTACAGCGAGCCGGGCGTCGGAACAACTTTCAGGGTTTATCTCCCCGTTGCGGAAGAAGAACAGGGTGATCATGAGGATAAAGAGGTGCCTGCGGTACCGCTGGGAGGGAGCGAAACCATCCTGCTGGCAGAGGATGATGCCGGCGTTCGCAAGCTTGTAGCCACCGTGCTGACACAATTCGGCTATGACGTTATTCAGGCGGAGGATGGGCAGGACGCCGTTGATACGTTTGCCGCCAACCGCGACCGGATCGCGCTGATTGTGATGGACATGATCATGCCGAATAAAAACGGCAAAGAAGCCTATGCAGAGATCAGTCGGCTGAAACCGGGGGTAAGGATCCTCTATTGCAGTGGTTATACGGCGGAATTCATGCAAAGCCGGGGAGTGTCGGAAGAAGGGATCGATCTGATTACGAAACCGGTCCAGCCGATGGAGTTGTTGAGAAGGATCAGGGAAAAGCTCGACTCATGAAAACAACACGACGGATTTCCCTCATTTTACTGGCATACCTGACCTGCTGTTTTGCTCCGTCGGAAACCCTGAGCCTGGCTCACCATGCCGAAGCACGGGGCATTTTCAATGCAGACGGAAAAATACCGCAAGCCGTACAACCCGGACGCGGAACGCAGACGAACAATGCCACCATGACATGGTATACGGGTGGAGAAGCCAGGTTGAGCCTTGATCCCGTGCCGATGGACATGGAGTCGAGTGTTGTCCTTGCCGGCACCACCACGGAAAAGACCCTGATCGTGAAGGTCGCCAAAAAAGGGGGCGCCGTGCGCAGCAACGCCGTCCCGCTCGCGGCAGACGGCTCGTTCAACGTCCGCTACCTCTTGAAAGACGGCAGCGGTACCTACACCGTCACCTTCTACGGCAGCTCGCAAAAGAACTCTTTGAACTACCAGGGGCTGGGCTTCTTTACCCACACGGCTCTCAAGGCTCTTCCCGCCAACCTGCTTCACCTTGAGCTGAACAACGAGGTGCTTGCCTTTGTCACCAGGGTGATGGGCACCACGGTCGGACGAGGCGAATGCTGGGATCTTATCCAACAGGCGCTTGATATGAACCGTGCCGACTGGACCCGCCCAACATCCTTCGGCCTCCCCCTTAACCCCGAAACCGATGAGATAAAGGCAGGAGATATCATTCAGTTTCGCAGCGTCAAAATCACCGAACACCTTCCCGGCGGCGTCACGCGATGGGAAACCCTGGGTGCTCCCGACCACACGGCAATAATCTACAAAATCCTTGGCAAAAAGCGGTACACGCTGGCGCACCAGAACATTGGCGGCAAGCGGACTGTGATGACAAGCGACGTCAACCTTGCCAAAGCTACCGGCGGAAAATATTGGATCTATCGCCCGGTGGCACTGATGATCCGGCAGGATGAGAACAAATAGAATGTCCGTCACATACCCCTCTCGCGCGTAACTTTACTGTGGACAAAAGTTTTTCGGGGAAGGTGCGGAGTTTTTTCAAGAACCTGTTCGGTTCATTTCGGTGAAACGACCATGATGGACTCAAGCTCCTTCGTCTCGAGTCCGGTCAGCGTAACGGGGAGCATCCTTGCCCATGGCCGTATCTCGCGGGGATTTTTCAGCCACGCATTCAGGTTGACTGCGGTCCAGGAGTCGCCATTCCTGAACGTCTTCGGATAGTACGGAGAAAAGAGTCCGGACAGATTGGGGCCGATATCACCCGTTCCAACTGCGCCGAGGCGCTGGCTCAGCAAGCGGTGGCAACTGCCGCACTTCGTTGAGAATATATCCGCGCCGCTTTTGCCGGTATTGTTGAAATGCACCCTCACCGGCGCAGCCTGGTCGGTTTGATGTCCCTGCGCACCGGCAAAAATAACATTAACCAGCGCAGTTACCCGATTATCATCCAGGGCGAAATCCGGCATGTTCGCCACCGGCTGCCTGATCGAGAGCACCAGTTCCCCCGCGGTTTTTCGGGCCGCACCATCCAGACTCGCCGCAAGGCGGTTGCCGCGACCACCGCTGACATGGCAGCGCCGGCAGGCATACTGATCCAAAAGACGCTTGCCCTCCTTGACCACCGGCACATCCCCCAGGGTAAAAGCAGCAAACCTGCCCGCGATCATGCGGTAGTGGGCTACATTCGTGCGCTCCGCGCTGGGGTTGCCACGATGGCAAGATACGCAGTTGCCCCGCGCAACATAATGGGATGGGTGGCACTTCAGGCAGAGCTGCCGTTGTTGACCTCCCAGGGCGGGCGAGCAAAGCAGCAATAGAGAGATAATTACGGATGCAGTGTAAACGACCAATTGGCCCCCCTGAAAAACAGGGCAATGACGGTACATGTCAGAATTGCGGCAAAAACGAGCATGGTAAAAATGGAAACGCCAAATTGCTCCTTCGGGAACCAGCGGGCGCGGTGGACATGGGTAGAACCGGGCAGCCAGGGAAGCAGCAGAAACAGGCCGCCCAGCGCCAGGATCGGATAGATCATCAGGCGCGACCAACTGACTAACTCCTGGAGCCAGAGCAGAAACCAGGCGGATTTGACCGGATTGGGGGTCAAGGCCGGATTGGCCGCCTCCTGGAGCGGCGCCTGAATGACCGGGGCCAGAAACAGCAACAGGACCGTCAGCAACAGTGCCGAACGCTCTATCAGCCGGAAGAAGCGAGGAGAGCTTTTAACGAAACCATCTTTCATAGATACGGCAAAACTCCCTTGTTCTTTCTCACCCGGTAAAAGTGCAGCATTGACAGCAGCAACACTGCCAGCGGCACGATCACGATATGCAGCGCATAGAAACGGAGCAGCGACAAGGCCTGCCCGATCCCGTCCGGCACCAGCAGTGCGCGCAGTTCCGTGCCGAACGGCACCGTGGTCAAAAGCTCCATGCCGGTCTGGGTAGCCCAGTAGGCCAACTGATCCAGGGGGAGCAGGTAACCGGTATAGGCCTCGAAAACAGCCAGGCAGAGCAGGCACATGCCGATCACCCAGTTGAGCTGCCTGGGCCGGTGATAGGCGCCGGTCAGGATAACCCGTAGCGTGTGCAGGAAGATCAGGACCAGAAAAGTGTGCGAAACCAGACGATGGAGGCTGCGCAGATACTTGCCACCCCAGACCGAGGCCTCCAGAAAGAGGATCGAATTGTAGGCGCGCTCCGGGGTCGGTTGATAATACACCAAAAGCAGCACGCCGCTGGCCACCATGAGCATAAAGGTGCTGAAGGCCAGTCCCCCCAGACAGAAGGTATAGCTGATGCGCAGGTTTTTCTCCGGCACCACGCGGGGGAAAAGATGTTTGAGGAAATCGCTGATCATCGTTTCGGCCAGTTCTGGGGATTTGCCACTCCATGGATTACAGGGACAACGGAAAACAAGCAGAGTCCTTTGATTTATATGGATAATTGCATGATTTTGTCAATACATTCCTTTTGACATTGTCGGAATCATTTACACCCTTGTCAAGCCGACAACCCCCTTCTGCATAAACTATTGATAGTTAGACTATTTTAATTTTGGCACGATATTTGGATTTCTGCCATTGTTAAACGTGGCAAGGATACCGGTCCGGACAGAAAACCGCCAAATTTCCTTCGATCAAAGACATGGGAGAGATGAAATGAAAAAGATGCTGTCAATTTTGGTGTTGCTGTTGCTGCTGTCCCCTGTTTATGGTGGCTTGGCCCAGGCCACGTATTATCATTTTGAGGATACTGGCCAGGCTAATGTCTATTTTGCTACTAATGATTCATTTACTTGGAAGTTCGACTTGGACGAGGACACCATGCGGCTGTGGTCCATTCTGGAAATTCCTCTTACCAGCGGCGGGACCGTTTGGAAAACTAGTGATTCGAACTACGCAGGGCTGGGGAACATGTCTGACGCGGACATCCTGCATCGTGCCTATCTAACGATGAAATTTATTAATGTGAATGATGGAAATCATGACGCTGAGGTTGAGGAGATATATTTCGCTCTTGATCTGGCCACTATAGTCACGAGTTGGTACATCACGCAGGGAGGCCTGTCCCCGGATAGCGTCCCCAGCGACCTGGATCCACTTTATGATTCCGGAGGTCTTAATGTTTTATCCTACATGGAGGACGATCATTTACTCTATGTCACAATTAAGGCTATTCAAGGTAATTTCACCGTTGAAAAGATGGATCTCACCGGCTGCTACGAAAGCCAGCCAGCGCCTGTTCCCGAACCGGGCACCTTGGTGCTGCTGGGGATGGGATTTGTGCTGCTGTCTGTATTGCTGCGCCGAAAGGTCAGGCTAGCGCCAAGCAAGACCCGTCGATAATTTTTACACAAGAAAAGCATCACCACGGGGCCGACCGCAAAGTTGGCCCTGTTTTTTTGTATATGGCACTCAACGATGTACTTTCTCGACATTTTTGTTGCTGCCTGTTAATATTCGGCATGCGAAATTTCAGTTTGAAGACAAAAATGGCGCTGGCGGTTTCACTCCTGTTTGCGGTGGTAATCGCACTATTCGCTGTTTTTATCTTCACCTACCTGGAAAGATCTTTCAAAAAGGCCATCACCGACCAGCAGTATGCCATGGTCTCCAACCTGGCCATCAACCTGGACGATAAACTTCGCATGGCCCATAACGCGCTCATCACCAGGTCGCATGGCATCCCGGCCGCGGTCATCAACGATCCCGATCAGGCCCAACACTTTTTGGACGACAGGAGCGCTCTCCTGTCCATGTTCGACAACGGCCTGTTCCTCATCTCCCGTAGTGGAAAACTGATCGCAGAAACCCCGAACCCGCCCAACCGGCGCGGAATCGATCTTTCTTCGAGCTATTCTTACCGGCAGACCATGGAGACAGCCAAGCCCTGCATCTCCAAACCATATTTTTCTTCCCACAATCCAGGTCATCCCGCCATTTTCCTCTCCGCCCCCATTGTCGACAGCAAGGGGCACCTCATTGCGATCCTGGGCGCAAGCATCGATCTCTGGGGCTTTAATTTCCTCCATGAATTGACCTCGGCCCGCATAGGGCAAACAGGCTACTTTTACCTGAGCGACCAGAACCGGATAATGATCTCCCATCCCGACAAGAGCCGGATCATGACCCCGGTGCTTCCGGTGGGAAAAAACCCACTGTACGAAAAGGCTCTGACAGGGTTTGAAGGGAGCGGCGAGACAACTACCACCA
>JBAYTT010000160.1:0-9318 GCA_041675485.1 Pelobacteraceae bacterium
CTTTGGTATTACCAACCTAAGGGGCGTTTTCAAATGGCGGTGTAGCTCAGTTGGCTAGAGCAAGCGACTCATATTCGCTAGGTCCGGAGTTCAAATCTCTGCACCGCCACCATTCTCCAAAACGCCCTGACATTTTTCAGGGCGTTTTTTCTTTAGATTGCCATCCAGGGAGGTATAAGGTGATTCAGATCGATTTTGAAAAAATGGGGGGCTTGATTCCTGCCATTATCCAGGACTACCAGAACGGCGAAGTGCTGATGGTAGCCTTTATGGATAAAAAAACTCTTGATTTGACTTTGAAGGACGGCAAAACCTGGTTCTTCAGTCGTACCCGCAACAAATACTGGATGAAGGGTGAGGAATCCGGCAATACTCAGGAGGTCATGGAAGTTCTGACCGATTGTGATGCCGATACGGTCGTCATCAAGGTAAAGCAGAACGGCCCGGCAGCCTGCCATACCGGCAACCGTAGCTGTTTTTATGTCAAATGGGAAAACGGTCAGTGGGTGGAACATTCCAATCCGCTTTTTGACCCGAACGAAGTTTACAAAAAAGCATAAACGAAAAGAGGACTCTCATGTCTAACATACTGAATTTCGGCATCCCCAAGGGAAGCCTGGAAGATGCTACCGTAGGGCTATTCAAAAAGGCCGGCTGGCAGATCAGCATCTCATCCCGCAGCTATTTTCCGGGAGTCGATGATACTGAAATGAACTGCAAGTTGATCCGTCCACAAGAGATGGCACGATACGTTGAACGCGAGACTATCGATGCAGGTATTGCCGGCCGCGACTGGGTTCGGGAAAATGATTCGGATGTGGTTGAAGTCTGCGAAATGGTTTATTCCAAGGTTTCAAGACGACCGGCCCGCTGGGTGCTGGTGGTAAACGGTGATTCAAAAGTGCAAAAGCCTGAAGATCTTCGTGGCGCCACCATTTCAACTGAACTGGTCGGCTTTACCAAGCGCTATTTTGCTGAACGCAATATTCCGGTTACCGTTGAATTTTCCTGGGGTGCCACTGAAGCCAAAGTGGTTGACGGGCTCTGCGATGCCATTGTCGAAGTAACTGAGACCGGCTCAACAATAAAAGCAAACGGACTGCGCATCGTATGTGAATTAATGGAATCCGTGCCTGTCCTACTTGCAAGCAAATCAGCGTGGGCAGATCCCTGGAAGCGAGCAAAAATCAATCAGATCGCGACCCTGCTGAAATCATCACTGGCAGCCGAGGGTATGGTCGGGTTGAAAATGAATGCTCCGGCAGACAGGATTGATGCGATCACCCGGATGCTTCCCAGCCTTAAGAACCCGACTGTGTCACACCTCTACAACTCCGACTGGCTCTCGATCGAGAGCATCCTGTCAGAAAAAGAGGTTCGCACCGTTGTGCCGGAGCTCCTCAAGCTGGGTGCCGAGGGAATTATCGAGTATCCGCTGAACAAGATTATCTAACATGGTACACTGCCGGATACCCGGTGGTGATTGGATTACAACGTATGATGATGGACAAGATTGAAGAACTGGAGCGACGCTATCAGGAATTAGAGGCGCTGCTGTCCGACCCGGTTGTCATCTCCAACCAGCCGGAGTTCCGCAAGTTCTCCCGTGAACATTCCGATCTGAGTGAACTGGTAGCAGCTTATCGCCGTTATCGCAGAGTACTTGCGGAAATTTCAGACAACCGCGAGCTTCTGGCTGATCCTGATATGAAAGAAATGGCAGAGGAAGAGCTGAAAAGCCTGGAGTCGGAAAAAGATCAGCTCGATGCCGATATCCAGTTGCTGCTTCTTCCAAAAGACCCCAACGACGACAAGAGTGTCATCCTGGAAATCCGGGCAGGCACCGGGGGTGATGAATCTGCCCTTTTCGCCGGCGACTTGTTCCGTATGTATTCGCGATATGCCGATATAAACCGTTGGAAAGTCGAAATCATCTCCTCCTCTGAATCTGAACGCGGCGGTTACAAGGAAATAATCGCTTCAGTTGAAGGCGAAGGTGTCTTTGCCAAACTCAAGTACGAGTCCGGTACCCACCGCGTGCAACGTGTCCCGGAAACAGAAGCCCAGGGACGCATCCACACCAGCGCCTGCACAGTTGCTATCATGCCGGAAGCTGAAGATGTTGACATCGATATCCGCCCGGATGATTTAAAAATTGATGTGTATCGTTCCTCCGGCGCGGGTGGCCAGCACGTTAATACCACTGACTCAGCCGTGCGCATCACCCACCTCCCGACCGGAACTGTTGTCGCCTGCCAGGAGGAACGAAGCCAGATTAAAAACCGCGCCAAGGCCATGAAGGTACTTAAAACGCGCATCCTCGACACGATCCAACAAGCACAGGATTCAAAATTGGCCGCTGACCGTAAACAACAGGTCGGCTCAGGTGACCGGAGCGAGCGCATCCGCACCTATAACTTCCCTCAGGGACGCATGACAGATCACCGCATCGGCCTGACGCTGTACCGCCTGGATTCTATCATGACCGGTGATATTGCTGAAATAACCGACTCTTTGAGGGCATATTACCAGATGGAGGCGCTTAAGGCGCAGAGCGAAGGAAATTGACACGAAACCCGCCGTAACTTTCTACAACAGCACGATATCAAGTTATGCTACAGTACCGACATGCCTCAACTCCTCGAAAACTACAAACAGCTGATTGCACGGGTTGACGCCCTCTGCGACGGAATCGCAGCGGCTCTGGGAGAAAAGATAACCTGCTCGGCAGGGTGCAGTTCCTGCTGCACCGCCATTACGGTTTTTCCGGTAGAAGCAGCAGCAATGCGGGAAGCGCTTGACACCCTCCCCTCCTTGCAGGCCGAAGAGATCCGCCGGCATGTAGCAGAACATGCCGAAGACGAACGATGCCCACTCCTGTTTCACCATCGCTGCCTGTTGTATGAAGCCCGCCCGATCATCTGCCGGACCCATGGATTGCCAATCGTCTATACTATTGACGATCAGCGCAACAGCGACTGTTGTCCGCTCAATATGGCCGATTCCGGGGAAGTATCCGGATCATACGTGGTGGATCTGGACAAGCTCAACACGCTGCTGGTAGCGGTCAATTCCATTTACCTGTCACAATCAGAAAGCACCGAATCCCCCGAGCGGCTCTCCATTGCAAGAGTCATAATCAATCCGTCCCACTGACACCCGTAACTACAATCTGAAACGCCGCACCATATCCTGCAGGTCCACTGACAGTAGCGACAAACGGGACGACGCCTCGGACATCTCTTGTGAGCTCTGGGCACTCACATGGACTGTTTCAGAGATATTATGGATATTGTTGGTGATTTCCCGTGTTGTGGCGGTTTGTTGCTCGGCAGCGGTAGCAATCTGGTTGACTTGACCGGTCACCTCATTAATCTGTTCCAGTATCATCTCCAGTGCCTGCCCCGAACGTGAGGCCCCGCTTGTTCCGCGCTCAACCTCTTCCACGCCATCTTCCATGGCCCTGACTGCCTGCCTGGTTTCGCTCTGAATACTCTTGATCATCTCGCCGATTTCGCGGGTAGCCCGCGTGGTCCGCTCGGCCAGCGCCCTGACTTCATCAGCCACGACAGCAAAACCGCGCCCCTGTTCTCCAGCACGAGCCGCTTCAATGGCTGCGTTCAGGGCCAGCAAGTTGGTTTGATCGGCAATGTCCTCAATGGTACCGACAATCTGCCCGATCTGCTCCGAACGGATCCCGAGCTGCTCCACCGCTTCGGCAGAACTGCGCACCTTTTCGGCGATTCTGCCCATTCCTTCCACGGTATCACGAACAATGGCAGCGCCACTTTGAGCAGTAGAACTGGCGCTGTTTGAGCTATCGGCAGCCTGGTGGCAGTTATTGGCAATATCGTAGCTGGTGGCTGCCATCTCTTCGCTGGCCGTGGCGACCGTCGCTGACTGGCCAACCACCTGCAGTGAACCTTCAGCAGTCTTTCGGGCATTGGAGTCAAGCTGCCCGGCAGCGATTGAGACGTCCTGAGCACTCTGGCTTACCTTCTCCATCACCTGTCGCAGACTGTCTACCATGCGGCGCATCTCCTCGTAGATGCCGCTCTTGCCGGTTTGCATCCTAATGGTGAGATCTCCTTCCGCCACTCGTCGGGCAATAGACTCCATCTCGGGCGGTTCAGCGCCGATATGCAGCAACAGGCGTTTGGTAACAAATATGGCCAGCAGACAGACACAAATCAAAATAACAATCGTCACCCCGGCGATCAGGTAGATACCGTCCAGGATTCGATGCTGGTCCTCGACTGCAGCCTTCTGCACCATTGCCTCCAGGTCATCAACATAATTACCCGTGCCAATCACCCAATCAAACGGTTTGAAATAGAGGGAATAGCTGCGTTTCGGAGACGGCTTGTCACTGCCCGGCCGGGGGAACCAGTAATCGGTATAGCCGCCGCCCGGCTGCATGCCGACCTTGATAATCTCTCGGATCAGATACGTACCCTTGACATCCTGCTGATCGAAGCGGCTTTTCCCCTCGATGTTTTCTTTTCCCAGCATGACAACATTGACCCCTTGCGAGGTATCGGCCCAAATATAGCCTTCTTTTCCAAAATGCATGGTGCGGAGGATATCAGCCCCGTGCAATTTGGCTTCATCCAAAGACATCTCACCCTTCTGATGGCGATCATAAACCCGCTGCAGAGTGCTGGTGGCCAGCTCGACCTGGCTTTTGGTCAGAATGTCGAAATCGGTAAACAGAGACTTGCGATAGGCATCGATAAAATTGGTATGGCTGTTGATGAACTGCTTCAGGGCAATAGTGCCGGTTGGCGCTCCCAGGGCAAAACAGCTGCTGAGAACCAGCAAAAGAATCTTGGCTTTGAAGGAAATGTTGCGAAGTGGCCGACTCATGACGCCCTCCTTGTATTCTTCCGATCCATACCGGGACTGGGTTTGCGCTCCGACGCCGTGACGTAGAATACAAGTGTAGGATACTTTTGAAGAATATCAAGCGAGCATGATATCGTGCTGAAATTCAGCTGTATTTGAATGAGGTCGAATCGGTATTATTTCAGACTGGAAACGTAGCTGCGGACGCCTTCTAGGATGCCACTGGCAGTCATCTCCTGGTAGGCAGGGTCTTTAAGGCGGGATTCTTCGGCAGCGTTTGAGAGGAATGCTGTTTCAACGAGGATACTCGGCATGGATGCTCCTACCAGAACGTAGAAAGGTCCCTGCTTGACTCCCAGGTTTTTGACATCACTGTGACGGGTACGGATTTTTTTATGGAGAGACTTTTGAACTTCATCGGCAAGATGGGCAGAGTCGTTCAACTTGTAGTTTGCCATCAGGTCGAACAGAATCGCCTGCAGCACACTAACTTTTTCGAGTGAAGTGCCGTTCTCCTTGGCAGCCAACTGGGCAACTTTGTCGGTTTTGGCCAGATTGAGGTAATAGGTCTCAATTCCGGCTGCAGAGCGGTTGAGCGCGGCGTTGGCGTGCACCGACAGGAACAGGTCCGCTCCAACTTTATTGGCGATTGCGGTACGTTCCTCCAGCGGGATAAAAACATCGGTCGAGCGGGTCATGACAACGTCAACCCCCAACTCTTCCTTTAAAAGGTCCTTCAGCCTGAGGCCAATTGCCAGCACTACGTCTTTTTGCTGGATCCCGTTAGGGCCGACAGCGCCAGGGTCGTGACCGCCATGTCCAGGATCTACGACAATCCTCCTGATTTTTGAAATTGTCGTTTTTCTGGCCGGTTTTGATTTTTTTTCTGCAATTACGGGCTGATCTTCAAGCTTCGGCACGACAACACGTTCAGGCATTGCCGTCACAACCGGTTCCAGACGTGAGATCTCTGCCGGGCGGTCGCCGCGCACATCAATCACCAGCCGGGCCGGATCTGACAACGGAAAAATTTTATAATCCTTAATATGTTCGGTATCGAGGACCACCCTGACAACATCGGCTTTGTATTGGCCGACCCGGGCCCCTCTCAGCAGCCCGTCGCCGATAGTGATATCCTTGACGTTCTTCCCGAGACGGGTCCGCTTCAGGTCGATATATACCCGCCCCGGCTTGCCGGGAGCACCTTTGCCAAGATCATGGGTCTCCCAGGTGACATCACGGTCCAGCTCCAGTGAGACCCGAGTATAATCAGGATTCGACCAATGCTTCATCTCACTGAGAATGGCAGGGAGTCTGACCGCAGCCGATGTTTGTTCACTGAAAGTGACCTTTTTTTTCTTGGCCGCATGAACCGGCAACGGCAGCAGCAGACAGGAAATCAGAAGGCAGGTCAGTATGTAAAGGTGTCGATTCATAAGGTCGCTTTGTTTGCCTAGGTGAGTCTTCAGGAACAGCAGCGTACTCTTTTAGCAGAAATATCAGTATGATTCAACTAAATGGGGGAGAATTATTCACCCCGTGGCAGCCGGTCCCTTATCATCCAGTTACTTTGTGTTACAATAATTGCTGACATCTCCATACACAGTGTGATATCTAATCCTGATGCAATGGGACCAGTTTGGTCTTCTTTGTTCCTCAAGTTCATTGGAGGAAATATGATTTTACTTAAGAAATTCATATTGTTCACATCCACTACCCTCAAAAGA
The DNA here is from genome assembly GCA_041675485.1 of Pelobacteraceae bacterium. GTDB lineage: Bacteria > Desulfobacterota > Desulfuromonadia > Geobacterales > Pseudopelobacteraceae > JACRCG01. Next base: position 6,573 of record JBAYTT010000160.1, read on the forward strand.
TTCATTTTCACCGCCACCCTTATCGTTTCAGTTGTCACATTTCTTACAGTTATAACGACTCTGACCTGGATTTTTCTCAAGCAGGCCGAAGATGTTTCGGCAAAAACCTCTTATTCAATGTCTAACCGGATTTTACGTTTAATAACTGATGCCATGGGAGAGGGTAAAAACATGGCAGAGATGACAGAGATAATAAGCGAATATCAACACCTCCTTCCGGAACGGTACTCGATAACAATACAACCGGGCAAAACGGTTAACGGCGATGCCGGCAGCAGGAATGCCGATGAAGCGATACAGAAGGCTTTTTCTGACGGGATAAACAGCCATCACCGGACAATAGATGGTCTGGTACACATATTCCCTCTTAAGGCAGAGACTGCATGCCTTGGCTGTCATCCTGCCGCGAAAGCTGGTGATGTACTCGGAGTACTATCCATTAAGGAGGAACTTGCCGATTTTAGCAGTTCCTTTCTGAAGAAGTTTTTTATTATTTTTCTGATCTTTTCACCGATCCCTTTTCTGATGTCTTTTGCAGTCTCCAGGTTTGTCAACTCACATCTTGGTGACGCCGTTGGTAAGCTTGATCGAATGATACGCTCCGTCAACAGCATGGCAGATCTGACAAAACTTGAAGCAGAACTGGAGAACGAGGAGCACCGGTTCCGCGAATTTGAGGATATTTTCAACGAATTCACCACGTTTATTGGCAGAATTAAAGGCCTGGCCGTAGGCAAGGAAATGCTGGAGTTTGAAATAAAGGTTCTTGAACGTTTTATTATAACATCCGAAGCAATACGTGACTGGAAAGACCGGGTAAGCTACCTGCTGAACGAAGTGAATACGGTCATGCAGGCTTACATGATTTTCTGTGTTTTTCAGATAGACGAGGAGGCGTACGATATCGAGATTTTCTGGTCGAACCCTCCGTCAGATACGACCATGCAGATCATGGAAGCGATTGTCCGCCAGCGCATCGGTCAGGAGAAACTGTCCGTTTCAGAAATCACCGAAATAAAGATAATTCATAACATCGTCAATCCGAATTTCCCGATACTGGATCTCGATCATTCAGAAATAGAATTCCAGACCAAGTCACTATTTTTGGATACCCCCCAGATTGGCGGAGTAGTCGGCATCGGAGTTCAATCCCAGTCGGCCGCCGATCCGATACGATCCCTGGTCATTAACGGCATATTGACCACCATGTTGAATGTCATAGGCTCCATAAAGGCTATCTACAAGTACACCAAGGACCTTGAATATTATGCGACCCGGGATCCCCTTACCAACCTTTTTAACCAACGGCTCTTCTGGGAGCTCCTCGGGTATGAAGTGGGGCGTTCAGAGCGTCATCTGGAAAGTTTCGGTCTGCTTATGATTGACCTGGATAATTTCAAACATGTAAATGATATGTTCGGCCACTTCATGGGTGACAAATTTCTCACCAAGGTGGCTGCAACCATTCATGAATGCCTGAGAAAGGGAGATATTCTTGCCCGATATGGTGGTGATGAATTTACGGTAATTATTTGCGAAGCAGGCGAGGAGCAGGTATACGCGGTTGCCGACCGGATCAGGGAATCGCTTGCACAGATGGAGATCACCGCTTCGGACGGCACAAAGATACACGGATCGGCATCTATCGGCATGGCCATGTTTCCAAAGCATGCTCAAAGTTCGAAAGACCTGTTCCTGTTTGCCGACAACATGACGTACAAGGCAAAATCGATGGGGAAAAACTGCATTATTATCCCGACTGATACTGATGTTTCGGATGTGTTTGAAAAAAGCAGCGAAATGTCTCGACTATTATTGCAGATATTGGCAGAAAAACGGGTAATTCCATATTTTCAGCCGATAGTCACAACCGGCGGCCGGGAGATTCTCTGTCATGAAGCACTGTGCAGGATTGAAGTCGGGGACACTATTATTTCCGCCTCGGAATTCATAGAAATTGCGGAAAAATTATCCATTATCAGCAAACTGGATAATATTCTGATGGAAAAGATTTTCGCAAAGATACAGGAAAGCGGTTATCAGGGGCTGATATTCATCAACCTTTCTCCGAAGTCGCTGATACTGAAAGAATTTGTTCCCATGGTGATTCGTCTGGCCCGTGATTACAGCATTCAGCATGACCACGTCGTTTTCGAAATAACCGAGCGTGAGACCGTGAAAAACATAACGCTGCTGGAAAGCTTCGTGCTTGATCTTAAATCGGAAGGTTTCAAATTCGCAATCGACGATTTCGGTTCCGGATTTTCGTCGTTCCAATATATTCGCAGGCTGCCGATAGATTTTGTCAAGATCGAGGGGATGTTTGTGATCAATATGCTGAACGACCCGAAGGATATGGCCTTTGTCAAGACCCTCTCCATCTTGGCCGCCGAATTCGGCATACAGACCATTGCCGAATATATTGAAGATGAAGAACTGCTCAAAGCCGCGCATGCTTTAGGGATCGATTATGCGCAAGGCTTTCATACCGGAAGGCCAATGCCTGATTTCAGCTGATACCGTACTAGCTGCTGCCAGTACGCCCGCCTTGCCCACTCCGACCGCCACCGGACGAGCCCTTTTTCTTGAAAACCTTTGGAGGAGCATTTTTTACTACGATCAGGCTGTCACCAAGCTTGGCACCATTCAGGAGATCGATTGCCTCCCTGGCCTCTTCTTCGGTAGACATCCTGACATAGCCGCACCCTCTGGATTCACCGGACACAGGATCTGTTACCAGATGGAC
>JBAYTT010000161.1:0-9302 GCA_041675485.1 Pelobacteraceae bacterium
AATTCGAGTCGATCAATCACGAATTGGCTTTATTCAGCCCGGAACTGGCGTCGAAGGAGCAGGTTGTCGTGATTACCAAAATCGATTTACCGCAGACGCGAGAAGAACTGCCTGAAATCAAAGTCTGGTTTGAAGGCAAAGGCATTGCGGTGTTTCCGATTTCTTCTGCCACCGGCGAGGGAATTGAGCCGTTGCTGGATGAAATAGCGCGCCGTTTGTGGGGTAAACCGGAAGAGGTGTGGTGATGAGGAAGGAACTGCTCAGAACAGTCAAACGTGTGGTGATAAAGATTGGAAGCAGAGTGCTCACCGATTCTGACGGCGCTCTGGATATGGCAGTCATTGGTCGGATCTGCGATGAAATCGCCATGCTGCGCAACCGGGGGCTGCAAGTGGTTGTTGTGTCATCCGGTGCCGTTGCTGCAGGCAGAAGCGTGCTGGGGTTGACGGACAAACCACGGACTATTCCGCATAAGCAGGCAGCGGCAGCGGTAGGGCAGACCCGTTTGATGCAGGCCTATGAGACTTCGTTTACCCCTCATAATTTCAAGACGGCGCAGGTTCTGCTCACCAGCGAAGACCTTGGCAGTCGACAGCGTTTTCTTAATGCCCGTGCAACCCTTGATGCGTTGCTTGGTTTTGGCATCATCCCGATAATCAATGAAAACGACACCGTTGTTGTAGACGAGATCAAGTTCGGCGACAACGACCATCTATCCGCCCTTGTTACAAATGTGGCTGAAGCTCATTTATTATTGATCCTGACCGATATTGAGGGGTTTTACAGTGCAGATCCCAATACCGATCCTAATGCTACGTTGATCCCTCTGGTTAAGGGGGTTACGCGCGAAGTGGAGCGTGCTGCCGGTGGTTCCGGTTCAATGGTAGGCACCGGAGGAATGGCGACTAAAGTTTCTGCTGCAAAAAAAGCAGGGAAGAATGGTGTTGCAACGATTATGGTGTCCGGAAAACGCAGTGGAATTATTGTTGCTGCCATGCAGGGAGAGGAGGTCGGGACTCTTTTTCTTCCTTCAGGTATAGGGTTTAATCGCCGAAAACATTGGATTGCTTATACACTGAAACCATCCGGAAGAATATTTGTTGACGAAGGAGCACGGAATGCACTGCTGAAGAAAGGTAAGAGCCTGCTTCCGTCCGGTGTTGTTCGAGTCGAAGGGAAATTCGAGCGTGGTGCGTGTGTCAGGTTGTGTGGCTTAGATGGCGTTGAATTTGCGCGGGGACTATCTGACTATTCCAGCAGTGAAACAATACGACTGGCTGGCTGCAAAAGTTTGGAAATAGAAACGATTCTCGGGTATCATTACGGCGACGTAATTGTTCATCGAGACAACCTGGTGCTGCTCTGATATATGGTCTCAGTGCCCCTGTACTATTGAAGCACTTGCAGTAAAGATGTCTTTTCTTTGCAGTCCTCCGTTTACAATCTCCACATGTCCCCGCAATTCATGACCAACTGCACTGTTCTCGCGTATTTTCACGTCCAGATTGATTTCTGCCAGTTTGCCTATATCAACGTGGTCAACTTTGAATACAAGCGTACCGTCCGGTTCCTGCTTGAAGAGCACATCAGGAGCTCCAATGAAATCAATCTGCGGGGGGAGCTGGAGTCGAACGGTTAGATTTCTGGCTGGCAATGATCCTGCATTAAGAACTGTTACGCGATAGTGAAGTTTTTCCCCTGGGGCGACTTTCTGCTTGGCAAGCTTAGCCACTGCGCGAACAAGCGGGGCAGAGCTTACCACTGTTATGTCTTTCTGGAAACTGACATCACTGAATTTAGCTGAAACTGCTTTAACCATCATAACGGCACGGTGACCATCAACCATTTCGGCCGGCATTCTGAATACGATCGAACCCTTGAATGTTTCGCCTGATGCAAGCACAAGTTTTGTTATAATTTCGTCAGTTTTGCCTGTTTTTACCACGTTGGCGTCGTATTCTTTGTCAGCGAAAACCGTCAGTAAAAATTCTTCGCGGGTTTTTCCTTTGTTGCTGATTTCAATCGGCAGAATCCCTTCCGCTCCGACTGGAACAGGCCCTGTGCCTTGATGCAACAGAATAACCGCTTTTATGTTTGACTTGGCAAGCTTTTCAGCAATCCGGCGCTCTTTTTCGCGACGTTCCTCTTCCAGTTTGATGCGGGCCACACGTTCCTGTTCCGCCTTGGCTTTAGCCGCACGTTCCATTTCCAACTTTAGTTCTGCGGCCCGCTCGCGAGCCAATCTGTCCGATCGAACTTTGCGAGCGGCTGTTTGAAGTGTTTTATCCGGCGCGAGAAGCTCACCCTTTTGTTGACGACTGGACAGCGCTTTCAACTCGTCTTCAACAGACGTTTTTAGGCTGCTTTCAGGAAACTCGGTCGTGAACAATGCAGCAGATTTGGCCGCTCGTTCATTATCACCAGATTTGAGGCTGGCACGTGCAATAAGAAGCAGGGTTACATCTCTTAAAGGAGAGTCTGGAAAAACCTGATTTAACTGATCGCACTTTTCTATTGCCAGAAGATAATCTTTTTGTTGATAGGCGTTAAAAGCTTCAACAAACACTGTCGAGTCGTCAATGTCGGCGGAGTTCCCCGTGGTGAAAAATATAAATGTAACGAGTAGCGGCAGAACAAGCTGAATTATGGTTCTGGTAACCAGGCCCATTGAAATCAGTCCACAAAACTCTTTAGTTTTTTGCTGCGGCTCGGGTGACGTAATTTGCGCAAGGCTTTTGCCTCAATCTGCCGGATACGTTCACGGGTAACTTCAAAATCCTGACCAACTTCTTCAAGAGTGTGGTCACTTTTCTCACCGATGCCAAACCTCATCCTGAGGACCTTTTCCTCGCGAGGGGTCAGAGTTGCGAGCACTTTTGCCGTGCTTTCCGAGAGATTGTTCTTAATGACCGCTTCAATTGGCGAGATGACCCCTTTGTCTTCGATGAAATCTCCAAGGTGTGAATCCTCTTCTTCACCGATCGGAGTTTCAAGTGAAATAGGCTCCTTGGCAATCTTTAAAACCTTACGTACCTTGTCGAGCGGAAGCTGCATGCGTTCGGCAATCTCTTCCGGTGATGGTTCGCGGCCATTTTCCTGTACCAATTGGCGACTGGTACGTATTAACTTATTAATGGTCTCGATCATATGGACAGGGATTCGAATCGTGCGGGCCTGGTCGGCAATGGCACGGGTAATTGCCTGGCGGATCCACCAGGTGGCATAGGTTGAAAACTTGTAGCCACGCTGGTATTCGAACTTGTCAACCGCCTTCATAAGCCCGATATTTCCCTCTTGGATGAGATCAAGAAACTGCAGGCCACGATTGGTATATTTCTTCGCGATGGAAACAACGAGTCGCAAGTTTGCTTCAATAAGTTCACTTTTGGCAATACGGGCCTTGCATTCACCTTCTTCAATAGCTTTGAGAGCAGCAGCAAGATCGCGGGCTTTGAAGCCAGATTCCTGCTCAACTTTCTGGATTTTTCGAGCAGCCGTACGAAGACGCTTCTCCATTTTTGCCGTCTCTTCTTCATCCAATTTCAACTTGTTGAGTTCGGTCGTGCATTTTTCATCGTCATTTTGCAGTTTATCAAGTAACGCCTTCAGTTTTTCCAAAGGAATTATCTTTTCAAGATCTGATAACTCTGCCTGAAGTTTGTCTACTTTGCCGGAGAGTTCCTTAAGGCGCTCGGCAACTTTGTTGGTGTGGCGATCTTTCAACCTCAGCGATTTAAGAAGATCTGCCTGATGATCCTTACCTTCGCGCAACTTTTTTTCGAGCTCTTTTTTCTTTGCGGGTGATTTAGCTGATGTTATCGATTCGGAGATTTCAATTAATAGCTGGTCCTGCGCCACAATTGCATCAATTATCTCAAGAATTCTGGTCTTTTGCACATCTTCTTCGTCTTCTTCAAGTTCTTCCTCTTCGACTTCTTTACTGACTTCCGAAGGGTTGATCTGGAATTTACGCAGGCGTTCCCCCAGAGAGAGAACTTCCTTTACCGTTATCGGAGTATTGAGAATTACTCCGGCAACATCCCGTTCGCCGTCTTCGATTCTTTTAGCAATCTCAACTTCACCCTCTCTGGTCAGAAGAGATACAGAACCCATTTCGCGCAGATACATTCGGACCGGGTCGCTGGTACGTCCGATGGAACCAGGCTCGAATTCCACCTCTTCCGATTCACCTTCCGCTTCTTCATCTTCGTCAAGATCGCTCTTCATCTTAGGAATTTTGATCTTTTGGGCAGAATCAACGATTTCTATGTCCAGGTCTCCAAACATACCCATGACGTCGTCAATCTGATCTGTTGCGATGTCTGGTGGAAGGATGTCGTTGACTTCGTCAAACGTTAAGAATCCCTTCTCCTTGCCGATGTCGATCAGCTGTTTTACGTCATCCATGTTTTTCTTTGCCATGTGTATTCACCTCAAGGGAGCAGCAGTTATGGTTAAAGTTTTGATTTTTTTCGTGCGATCAAAGCATCAGCCTGCTTCAGCAAGTTTGCGTATTCTTCAGAATTTGGGTCAATTACTCCCAGTCGGAGCCTGATATCCTTACAAGCCATTTGCTTCTTTATTTGCTTCTGTTTACATTCATTGAACGCTACCCGCCAGTCAATATCATCAAACTGGTTGGTTGAAGAGAGTATGCGTGAAAAAATATTTATCTGCTCCTCGCCCTTTAAGTGGCTAAGCAGAAAAGACCAATCTGGCGACTCTGTGTCTACGCTTTCGGACAAAACTGTTTCTACAATACCAAGATAATCACCATCAAACAGAGTTTCAACCCTTTGCGTTCGGATAGTTTCACGAGCTTCCGAAAAGTTTACCATGAGGGCCAAAAGCATATCCTGAGTTTTGTCAGATACTGTTACAGTATTCTGAATATGCACCGGCGATTCATTGTTTCTTACAGACTGTGAATCCTGAAGCTCTCTATTAAGCTCGTGAACACTAATGTCTAAAAGCCGACTGATTTCTGTTTTATAAAGACTTCTCTCGGCTGATGTACCAATTTTCTTAAAACTTTGTGCAAGTTGCTTGATAACAGTCACTTTATTATTGACACTGCTTGGAGGAGTAGCCTGTATTAATGACTTAATAAAAAAACTAAATATTGGCTGAGCTTTATGGAGTTGCTCTAAAAACAACTCTACTGAATTCTTTGTAAGAAAACTGTCAGGATCATCACCGCTTGGCAGTGAAACTACATACGCCGGGATGCGTTGTTCCAGAAAAAGCTCCATCGAACGGATGGTGGCTTTTTTTCCTGCGTTGTCGCTGTCGAAAAGAGTGTAGACCTTCTCTGCATGGCGTTTGATCAGCCCGGCGTGGGTTCCGGTCAGAGCTGTTCCGCACGTAGCGACAACATTCTGGAATCCGGCACGGTATAGTGCCAGGTGATCGAAGTAACCCTCAACGATAATGACTGAATTCCCGGTTCTAATGGATGGCAGAGCCATATCAAGGCCAAAAAGCACGGAACTCTTGTGATAGAGTGGTGATTCTGGAGAGTTGATATATTTCGGCAGAGAAGCGTCCAGTACCCGTCCGGCAAAAGCAATGACCTGGCCGCGTGCATCGCGGATCGGGAAGATCAGTCGATTTCTGAAAAGGTCGTACCAGCCTGCATCTGATTTACGGACTACCCCGAGTTTAAGTGCGCTGTCCAGTTCGATGCCGTTGTTCCTAAGATGTTTAACAAGGCCGTCACGCCGGTCGGGTGCGAAACCGAGTCGGTAGGCCTCGGAAATATCCGGCTCGACTGAGCGATTGGACAGGTACTGCCGGGCCGGCTCTCCTTCCTGTCCATTCAGTAGAATTGAACGGTAGTAGGAAGCCGTCAGGTCATTTATCCGAAGAAACAGGACATGCTCATCCTGAGACTTTTTCTCCGAAGGGGTTAGCTGCCGTTCCTCGATTTCGATCCCGCTTTTTCTGGCAAGTAGCTTGACTGCCTCCGGAAAGCTGACACCCTCGATTTTCATTACAAAAGAGAATGCATTGCCGCCGGCACCGCACCCGAAACAGTGGAAAATTTCTCGCGCGGGGTTTACATTGAATGACGGAGTCTTCTCGGCATGAAACGGGCAAAGACCAAGATAGTTGCTGCCGGCTCGACGCAGCGGAACATAATCCGAGACAACTTCAACAATCGAAACACGCTCGGCTACTTCGCGCACCTTCTCTTCTGGAATCATTTCTTCTGACCATTGGCATTACGCCATTCTGAAAGAAAACGGTCTCCGGTTTGAGCCAGCAGGTTCGCGGACTCAGATGACCGGATTTTGCTCCGTATCTGCTCCGGCATAAATCCTGATGAAGCAATACTGAAAACCATACAGAGCAATAATGCTCCCTCGGCAAAACCGATAAGCAATCCGCCGAGGCGATTCAGACTGCCCAGCATGACCAGACGCAGAGCAGCAGTTATGACGTTGCCGATAATATGGGCACAGATTCCGGTAATCAGCAATATGATGATAAAAGCCAGGAATGAAGACAGATGCACAGGCAGATGAAGCGCGCTTTTTATCGGTACTGCGAGCAGCGGATGATATCGGTACGCAAGCCATCCGCCCAGAAGAAGGCCTGCAAGGGAAGATGCCTCATTGACGAGTCCCCGGACCAGGCCCTTGAGCGCAAAGAAGCAGAGGACGGATAAAATGATGATGTCAATAAGGTTCATCGTGGTGACGTTCCCGATTTACAAAGAAGGGGCCATCTCAATGAAAGCCCCTTGACGGTGTGATCCTTGGATCCTGGCGTTATCTCCGAATCAAAACAAGGATATGGACTAATTACAGGACCTTTGTGTCGCAGGGAAAACAGGTCAGGCAAGCAGCCTCCTGACGGCATCGCTTACGACTTTGCCATCAGCTTTGCCGGCGGTAAGGGGTGCCACCGCCTTCATAACCCGTCCCATGTCCTTGGCGCCATGTGCATCCATATCCAGAATGACCTGCCTGACAAGAGAGTCTATATCCTCTTGACTCAATTGCACCGGTAGAAACTCAATCAGTACCGCCAGCTCTAATTCCTCTTTTTCAGCCAGTTCAAGCCTGTTGCCTTCCCGATACATCCGGATGGATTCCCGACGCTGCTTGGCCAGGGTTGAGATAACATCAATCACCGCACGATCGTCAAGTTCCGCACGGGCTTCAATCTCACGATTCGCAATAGCCGCACGCACCATGCGAACAGCCGAAAGGCGCAGGTTGTCCCGCGCCTTCATGGCTGCTTTCATCGCATCGTTAAGCTGTTCTTTCAGTGTCATACAATCTGTTCCTGACCCCGACAAACGGGATGCTAGTCAATCATTTTACGCTGTTTTTTCAGGGCACGCTTGCGCGCAGCGATTGCTTTTTTCTTCCGTTTGATGCTTGGTTTTTCGAAATGCTCACGTTTACGGACTTCGGAGAGAATCCCCGCCTTTTCGCACTGCTTTTTAAACTTCTTCAGTGCCATTTCAAACGGCTCGCTGTCCTTAATTTTTACTCCCGGCATGTAAAATCACCTCCGTTCTTTAAAAATTGTAATATGTTAATGTGTTAGTGTAGATAGAAAAATTTAGAGTTTTACATAATAGCATGTTGTGCGACTTTGTCAATACACAAATCTATTTGACGTGTGCATCAAGAGGAACATGGCGGGATGCTTTTTCCGTAATGCCGGACGTCCCAAATCGTCGCCGCAGTTCATCGTAAACCGCTTCGGGAGGAATGTTCTGATGCCCGAGTAGCACAAGAAGATGAAAGAAGAGATCTGCCGTTTCATACACAATTTCGTCATGTACGCCACCTTTGGCCGCAATGACTACTTCCGTTGCTTCCTCGCCGATTTTTTTCAGAATCTTGTCAATTCCTCCTCGCATGAGGGATGCGGTATAGGAACTGTCGGTCGGATTGGTCTTGCGGTCGAGTATGACCTGATAGACGGCCTGGAGGATATCATCTTCTCGTGTCATAACCTGACCTCTACCCCTTTGTTGCGGAGATATTCTTTTGCCTGTCCAATGGTGTACTCCCGGTAGTGGAAAATTGAAGCCGCCAGACAGGCACTGGCTCCGGCTGTCATAAACCCTTCATAGAGGTGTTCCAGATTGCCGACTCCTCCGGAAGCTATCACCGGGATTGAAACAGCATCCACAACGGCACGGGTCAGTTCCAGATCATAGCCGTCCTTGGTGCCGTCACAATCCATGCTGGTAAGAAGGATCTCTCCGGAGCCGTATGCTTCCATGCGGACGGCCCACTCGACAACGTCAAGGCCGGTCGGTTTGCGGCCGCCGTGGGTATAAACCTGCCACCTGTTTTCACCCGGAATCCGTCGCGCATCTATGGCCACCACAGTGCACTGTGATCCGAAGCGTTCGGCGGCTTCGCGTACGAATTCGGGGCGATCGACCGCTGCCGTATTGATGGAGGTTTTATCCGCTCCTGCGTTGAGCAGGCGGCGGATGTCTTCAACACTGCGGATGCCGCCACCCACGGTCAGTGGCATAAATACGCGCTCGGCAGTACGCCGGACAACGTCAATAATGATGTCGCGATCGTCGCTGGAAGCGGTTATGTCCAGAAAGGTCAGTTCATCTGCCCCTTGGCTGTCGTACATCTCGGCAATCTCGACCGGATCGCCGGCGTCGCGAAGTTCGAGAAACTGGACGCCCTTGACAACGCGGCCCCCTTTTACATCCAGGCAGGGAATGATACGTTTGGTCAACATTATTAATTTCGTCCCTTTGTGAGCGCAATCGCCTCTCTCAACTTGATCGCTCCGGTATAAACCGCCTTGCCGGTGATTACTCCGGATATTCCGCACGACTCGATGGCCATCAGATTTTCGATATCCTTCAGGCTTGAAACACCGCCGGAGGCGATAATAGGGATTGAAACAGCCTCGGCCAGTGTTCTGGTAGCCTCAAGGTTTGGTCCCTGCAGCATTCCGTCACGCGCAATATCGGTGTAGATAAGAGCCGTTACGCCGAAATCCTCAAATTTCTGCGCCAAGTCAACAGCGGTAATGTCGGTCAATTCTGCCCACCCCTGCACGGCTACCATGCCGTTTTTTGCATCGATCCCTACAACGATCTGTCCCGGGAATTTTGCGCAGGCTTCACGTACCAATTCCGGGTTGCGTTGGGCAGCGGTGCCGATGATGACTCGGGAAAGCCCCAGTGACAGATATGCCTCGATTGTTGCGATGTCGCGGATACCGCCTCCCAATTGGGCAGGGATGGAAATGGATTTGAGGATCGACTCGATGGCACCCCGGTTCTTCGGTTGGCCGGCAAAGGC
>JBAYTT010000162.1:0-9176 GCA_041675485.1 Pelobacteraceae bacterium
CAGTTCAACTCGAAGGGCTTCACCGAAGCTCTCCTTATACCGATTTACAACCATGCAGCGACGTTCGGCATGGTCGTGCTTCTTAACAACCCTTCATCACCGCTTCCGGAATTAGCGACATGCAGAAAAAATATCCTGTTTCTGATCGAACAGTCCTTATGCGCTTTCGAAAATGCGGCAACATTTTCTAAAGCTAAAGATTTGTTGTTTATTGACGATGTGAGCGGACTCTATAACCACCGCTATCTTGATATTGCCCTTGAACGGGAAATGAAACGTGTTGAGCGCTATGCGTCTCACTTGGCCGTTCTCTTTATCGATGTTGACTCATTCAAGCAGGTAAATGACATCCATGGGCATCTGGTCGGAAGTCGTGTGCTGGCAGAATTCGGTGCGCTGATCAAAAAATCTGTCCGTGACGTTGATATCGTTATTCGTTACGGTGGCGACGAATATACCGCAATACTGGTAGAAACCAACTGCACGGCAGCTGAACTGGTTGCCGAACGAATCCGGAGGCAGGTCGAGGCTCATTTTTTTCTGGGGGTGGAAGGGGAGGTAATCCGCCTGACCTGCAGTATCGGCTTTGCCTGCTGTCCCGATGATACAGCGTCAAAGGAAACATTGCTTGAAATGGCCGATAAGGCCATGTATGCCGGAAAAACATCGGGAAAAAACTGTATCCGGCGTGTAACAAGCGAACTCTGATCAATCCGACCGCCAGAGTCCGGCCCTGCAATGGTATCGTGCGGTCTGGACTTTTTCCGTTTTAATCTACTTAAGAGGTGACATGTGGCACTTACAGCAGTAAAGGGCTTTAATGATATTCTGCCTGAAGAATCAGGCCGTTGGCAGTACATCGAGCAAACGGCACGTCGAGTCTTTGAACTGAACGGCTTTGGCGAGATCCGGGTTCCGGTAATGGAGAAAACCGAGCTTTTCTGTCGCTCGATTGGTGATGCGACCGATATCGTGGAAAAAGAGATGTATACGTTCACAGACAAGGGTGAGAACAGCGTCACGCTTCGACCGGAAGGAACCGCCGGAGTCATGCGCGCTTTCATCGAACATAAGATGTATGCACAGGATCCTATTGCAAAATTATACTATCTGGGGCCGATGTTCCGCTATGAGCGCCCTCAAAAAGGTCGTTACCGGCAGTTTCATCAGATCGGTGCCGAAATCACCGGTGTCCACGATCCACTGGCCGACGCTCAGGTATTGAACATGCTGACCTCGTTTTTTCGTGAAATCGGCCTGACTGAACCGACTCTGCAGATTAATTCGCTCGGCTGTCCGGAGTGCCGTCCTGCTTACCGTACGGCTTTGCGGAACTTTCTTGAAGAGCGAATCGGGAATCTTTGCGAAGATTGCAAACGGCGCTTAACCACCAATCCGCTCCGTACCCTGGACTGCAAGGTGCCGGGCTGCATCGAGACAACAATCGGGGCTCCATCGGTACTGGAACATCTCTGCAGCGGATGTAACGACCATTTCAGCTGCGTGCGCCGCTATCTCGACCTTTCGGCTACTCCGTACGGCATTAATTCCCGCATGGTTCGTGGACTTGATTACTACACTCGCACGACCTTTGAAATGGTTACCGGATTGCTTGGTTCGCAGTCTGCCGTTGCCGCCGGTGGACGCTACGACGGCCTTATCTCCCAACTCGGAGGTCCGGCCATTCCCGGAATCGGCTTTGCAATGGGGCTTGAGCGGGTTGCCCTGCTGCTCGGCAGCCAGGAGTTTGTGACACTGCCTGACCTGTTTATCGCAACGATGGGGGGAGGGGAGCGAGACGTTGCGTTCCGTTTGATGGACGGCCTGTTGAAATCCGGGGTCCGGGTCGAAATGGATTACGAGGGGAAAAGCCTGAAGAGTCAGATGCGCCGGGCCGACAAACTCAAGGCGCGCTATAGTGTCGTGATCGGCGAAAATGAGGTGGCCTCTGGCCGCGCTTCCTTCAAGCGGATGGCAGACGGCATCCAGAGTGATGTTGCGCTGACGGTAGACGAGATACAGTCATTAATCAAGCGGCATTAGCATTAATCGTATTCAAGAGGGGACCGGTCTGCTGACGATGATCACCCCGGCACATCAACACCGGAGCAGCAATGGATTCCAGTATTACCCGTACAATAACCCCTGAAAAACGGGACGATGACTCCCAGTATGACTCAACGTTGCGTCCTCGATCCCTTGACGACTACATTGGTCAGGAGAAGATAAAAGGCAATCTGCGACTGTTCATCGATGCCGCCAAGGGGAGGGGAGAGGCGCTTGATCATGTCCTGTTGTATGGCCCCCCCGGTCTTGGCAAGACGACACTGGCGAACATTATCGCCTGCGAGATGGGAGTAAACATCAAATCCACCTCCGGTCCGGTCATTGAACGTCCCGGTGATCTGGCGGCAATTCTTACCAACCTTGAACCGCACGATGTCCTTTTTATCGACGAAATACACCGGATTTCCCACATCGTCGAAGAAATCCTCTATCCGGCCATGGAGGATTATCAGCTTGATATCATCATTGGTCAGGGGCCGAGTGCCCGCTCGATCAAACTGGACCTCCCCCGTTTTACCCTGGTGGGCGCCACTACCCGGGCCGGGCTTCTTTCTTCGCCGCTGCGTGATCGGTTCGGGGTAATTTCACGGCTTGAATTTTATACGATCGATGAACTGGCCACAATTATCTGCCGTTCGTCCGGTATTCTGGGGATGGAAATCGATCCCCGCGGGGCTTCAGAACTGGCCCGCCGCAGTCGGGGGACTCCACGGATCGCAAATCGGCTGTTGCGCCGCGTGCGCGACTTCGCCCAGGTTCGCGCCGATGGCGTCATAACTCTTGATGTCGTTCGGGATACTCTGAAACTGCTTGAAATTGACGAGATGGGGTTTGACCAGATGGATCGCATGATATTGCTGACAATTATCGACAAGTTCGGGGGGGGGCCGGTCGGTCTGGACACAATAGCCGCCGCCATCAGCGAAGAGAGCGACACTATCGAGGACGTCTACGAGCCGTTCCTGATTCAGAACGGATTCATCAATCGCACCCCGCGCGGCAGAGTGGCTACCCGCGCGGCGTATCAGCATTTTGGCCGTATTGCCCCTGAATCCTCCCAGGCGTATCTTTTCTAGCCATGCAGCAGTTCTTCGATTTTCCAGTTACCCCGACTTTCAGTTTTGACAGCTTTGTCCCCTGTGAAGGAAACTCAGCTGCACTCAAGTTTGCTCTAAGGATTGCCGATCCTTCCGACCCGGAGTGTCTGCTCTATCTGTACGGGCCGTCAGGTTCCGGTAAAACACATCTGTTGCACTCCATCGCCGGGATCAATTTTCCCTATCTTTCCCTCCGGGAGTCGCTCACTCCGGAGCGCCTTGTGTCGATTTTCAGTGCTGCGAAGGCTTTAATCGTGGACGATCTGCAGGAGATGCCGGATGATCCGGATATGCGGAGAGCTCTGTGGCAGCTGTTCAATGAATTTCACACTTCCGGCAGGACGATTGCGATGGCCGGAGCTCTTCCTCCGCGTGACCTTGCCAATATGGATGATCATCTGACTTCGAGACTGTTGTGGGGGCTGGTTGCACGACTCGATACGTCGGATGACAACTCCAGAAGGATGATTATCAAAAAGGTGGCCGACGATCATCAAATCAGGATACCGGATGATGTGGTCGAGTATGTTCTGGAAACCACCAGCCGTGAGGTTGGTGCTTTGATAACCGCTTTTCATCAGCTGTACCGTTTCTCCATGGCTGAAAAACGGCGGATCACGGTGCCGCTTGCCCGTGAAGTGCGCGAATTGACCCTGGCAGGGCGTTTGCTATGACCCCTTTCAAGAACCGCTTGAAAACTCCTGAAGAGATTGAGCTGGAGCACAAATACCAGCAGTTGGCCCATGTTAAAGTCGATCTTCAGCGGCATGAACAGGATTACAGCCGACTCAAATCCGAGATCAGAATGTTTGAACAGGTGTATGAGGATATACTTGGCGTCCGGATTCAGACTCTTGAAGACCTTGAATGGCAATTAACCGGCCTTTTGGGTGAGACAAAAGAAGAGCGCCCGGTAGAAACGCTGAAGCAGTCTCCTTCTTACAGCCACTTTCAGCATACGACGGATCTCCTCGATGACTATGAAGCTCCGCAGGATGTTGCCAACCTCAGCCTCAAGTCCCTGTATCGAGGCGTTGCCAAAGCGGTACACCCCGATCTTGCCGACGATGAAGTCGATCGTTCACGCAGACAGGAGCTGATGGCTCTTGCCAATGAAGCCTATCAGGCCGGTAACAGGCAGGTGCTGATCGACCTCTTGAGCGAGTGGGAGCAGTCACCGGTCTCATACGGATCTGAGATGGACATCGCACTTGAACTGGTACGGGTCATCCGTCAGCTTGCGGCAATTCAGCAAAACATCCATGCGGTTGTCCGCCAGACTGAAGAACTGAAACAGACGGATATTTTTCACTTCAAGTTGCGGGTGGATGATGCGCTCTCGGATGGAGTCGATCTTCTGGCTGAGATGGCCGCAGCCGTTGATCTTGACATAGCGCGAATCCGCAGGCGCTTGTCAACGGTTCGCGGTGAGGCGGGTGAACCGGCCGAGGGGTATGGTGCCCCATTGGAAACGCGAATCGTCCGCTTTCCTTCCGACCGGAATTGCGGGACGCTCTATATCCGTAAGGCTTCTTCGCTTGATTTTCGAGACTGGCAGCGAGTCGGGATTGCGAGAGGCGCCAAGGAGGTCTTCCTTGACACCTCGTTGCGGCTGGACGTAAAAGCTGATAAAAACTTGAATACCGGCTTTTTGAAGGATCTTCAACCCCATGACCTTCAATCATTGTTTCTCTATAATTGCGATGACACTATTATCTCTCAGATCGTGCATCTGACCGGTCTTCAGGAGCTATATCTTTCCGATACACGTGTCAGTGATCAGGGACTGGCTTTGCTGCGCCCTTTGGAATCCTTGCAACGCATCTCGCTCTACCATACCACTATTGGCGACAGGGGTATCTTGAATCTTGCGCTGATACCGGGGCTAAAATGGCTTACCTGCAGCGGTACTGCTGTAACAGAGGACGGATTTAACAGCTTCCGGAAAGTCATGCCCGGTTGTAAGACAGTCAGCTTCAAGTGGCGTTATTAGTAAAGGTCCAAAAATTAAGGGAGTCACTATGCTTCAGGTTGGCAACTTCAATACACTGACAATTTCTCGAATCACCGCTTCCGGCGCCGTTTTTAAAACGGACGCGGGTGAGGTGCTGCTTCCGTTGCGTCTTGTTCCGACTGGAGCTGAGGCAGGTACCGTCCTGGACGTTTTTGTCTATGTGGATTCGGAAGAGCGACTGACCGCTACCACTAAAAGACCCAGGGCTGTTGTAGGGGAGTTTGCGCTCCTGAAGGTCAAGGAGGCAACGACGGTCGGCTCGTTCCTTGACTGGGGACTGGAAAAGGATCTGTTGCTGCCGTTTGGCGAACAGCTGGAGCCGGTTCGGCGTGGGGACCAGGTTCTGGTATACGTCTATCTGCATTCCAGCGGACGGATTGCCGCGTCGGCGAAACTGGAAAAATATATCAAACCGGTGGATGACAGCCTGGCGGAAGGTGTCGAGGTTGAGCTGCTGGTCTATGCCTGCACGGATCTGGGTGCCAAGGTCCTCATCAACAACAAATTCGGCGGCCTGATCTTCAATACAGAGTTTGTCGTCAAGCCCAAGTGTGGTGAACGTCTGCGCGGCTATGTCAAAAAAATCAGGGAAGACGGCAAGGTTGACATTACCCTGCGTCAAGGTGGCGCTCAGGAGGCGGAAAAGGATCGCAGAATTATCCTGGAAGCTCTTGCGGCCCACAATGGTTTTCTTCCTCTGACCGATAAAAGCTCCCCTGATGCGATTGCCTCACTACTGCGCCTGAGTAAGAAGAGTTTTAAAAAGGCGCTTGGAGGGCTGTACAAAGAGGGGGCCGTAACGATGCTTCCCGATGGGATTCGGTTGAGAAGCGACCAGACATCACAAAACAAGAAAACCAACTCACGCGACGACGCAACGAAAGTCTTTTAGATAAATTCTTGTTCATGGTTTTTAAGCGTTGCGTCGTCGCGTCGTTGCGTGAAAAGGATTTTGGTTTTGGCATGTTCGGTACAAGGCTGCGGGAAGGAGACTTGGTGAAAATTCTAATTAATGTTGTTGTTATAATTATTGCATGTTCTGCCGCTCTGTTCACCGCGGGCTGTAAAAAAGCTGAGGTCAAGCCGGAAGCAGGGTTACAGGTGGTTACGACCCTGTTTCCGCTGTATGACTTTGCCCGTACCATCGGGGGTGACAAGGCGCAGGTGACCATGCTGCTTCCTCCGGGTGTCGAACCTCATACCTTTGAGCCGAAGCCGGAGGACATGATCAAAATCAGCCGGGCGGGGCTGTTTGTCTATACCAGTAAATACATGGAGCCGTGGGCGGAAAAGATTATCACCGGGATTGACAGTAAAACGCTGCGAGTAGTCAATGCCGGAGAACGGGTCAGCTACCGGGCTGGTGTGAGAGATGATGACCATGGGCTTAAAGGTGAGGAAGATAGGGAACATGGCCATGATCATGGCCAGAAAGGGATGGACCCTCATGTCTGGCTCGATTTTACCAACGCTGCTCTCATGGTTGATACCATTCTCGACGGCTTTGTCGCTGCCGATCCGGGCAATGCGGTTTTGTACCGCCACAACGCCGAAACCCTGAAAAAACGGCTGGTCACGCTTGATGAACGGTACCGGAAAGAGCTCTCCTCCTGCACGACCAGAAAGTTGCTGCATGGGGGGCATTATACTTTCGGCTATCTGGCCCATAGATACGAACTTGAGTACCATGCGCTCAGCGGAATTTCATCGGATTCCGAGCCGTCGGCCGAACGCATGGCGGCACTTGTCCGGGAAATCAGGTCGTCCGGTGCGAAATTCCTCTTTGCCGAAGAACTGTTATCGCCCCGCCTGACCGAAACGCTGGCGCAGGAAGCGGGCGTGGGGGTGTTGATGCTTCATGGCGCGCATAACCTGTCACGGGACGATCAAGCCCGAAATGTAACTTTTTTTGATCTGATGGAGCGTAATCTGGAACAGCTGCGGAAAGGTTTGCAATGCCGGACGAAATAGTCGCAACAGAACTGCTGACATGCAGCTATCGCGAAGGGAGGGTGCTTGAGGATGTCTCCTTTCAGGTTAAACGCGGGGACTATGTCGGCATAGTGGGGCCGAACGGTTCCGGGAAGAGCACGCTGATCAAGGCGTTGCTCGGTCTGGTGACGGTCGGTAAGGGCTCTGCCGCGCTGTTCGGCACTCCCCTTTCTGCGTTCCGCGACTGGCACAGAGTTGGATATCTGCCGCAAAGCCTGCATCTGGTCAACCCGGTATTTCCGGCCACGGTGCATGAAACGGTCAGTCTCGGCCTGCTGTCTCTCAAGCGTTTTCCCAAGCGGCTGAATCGTGCCGACAAGGATAAAATTAATACGATCCTCGATGAATTAGGCATATTAGACCTTGAACTTAAACTGATAGGTGAACTGTCCGGTGGCCAGCTGCAGCGTGTTCTGCTTGCCAGAGCCATTGTCAACGATCCGGAACTGCTGGTGCTGGACGAGCCGACCGCTGCCCTCGATCCGGAGACCAGAGGCCGATTTTATGCGATGATCGCGGACATCAACCGCTCGCGCGGGGTTACGGTGCTGCTGGTGACCCATGACAGCGGTGCTATCGGAGAACATGCCTCGAAAATGCTCTACCTGGACAAGAAAATACTTTTTTACGGCAGTTTTGACGAATTCTGCTGTTCACCGGAGATGTCGTCAATGTTTGGCGAGCACTCCCAGCACCTGATGTGTCACCGGCACTGACCATGAATCTACTGGAAATCCTTTCATACGGTTTTATCCAGCGGGCCCTGCTTGCCGGCACCCTGATCGCCCTGCTCTGCTCGGTCTTGGGGGTCTTTCTGGTCCTGCGCCGCTTGTCATTGATCGGCGACGGACTGGCCCACGTCACCTTTGGCAGTACCGCCATCGCCCTGGCGCTCAAATTCTATTCCGTCATGTCGCTGCTGGTGACGATGCCGATTGTCCTGCTTGCGTCCTTAGGCATCCTCAAATTGACCGAAAAGGGGCGTCTGAGCGGCGATGCCGCAATCGGCCTGGTCTCCGCTCTCGGAATTTCGGCCGGTATTATTCTGGCCAGCGTGGGGGGCGGGTACAATGTCGATCTCCTGAGCTTCCTGTTCGGCAACATCCTTTCGATACGGAGTGAAGAGGTGGTGATTGCCGCACTGCTCTGCCTCGGTGTCATGCTGATGTTGACGCTCTATTATCACGAACTGTTCGCCATCTCATTCAGCGATGAACTTGCCAAGGTATCCGGGATCCGCACGTCATTCATCAACTCGATTCTGGTGCTGCTGACCGCGCTGTCGGTTGTTCTGGCCATGAAGCTGGTCGGCATCATGCTGATTTCGTCTCTGCTGATCGTTCCGGCGGCGGCAGCCCTGCAGCTGGCGCGCGGTTTCAAGGCCTGTATCCTTCTGGCAGCGCTGCAAGGGTGCAGTTCGGTAATCATCGGTATCATTATCTCCATAATGTCCAATCTTCCAGCCAGCGCCTCCATCGTCATGGTTAATCTGCTCTTTTTTGCCGCTGCCTGTCTCATCCGCCGGATCAAGTACCCTAAATATTGTAATTGAATTTGTAGTAATTTCCGAATGTAGGGGCGCTGCTTGCCGCGCCCTGATTGGACGGAGCAAGCGCCGCCGCCCCTACGATAGTATATTTAACCATCGTAGTAAAACGCTGGAATTGCATATTGGTCCTAATTCTTCTCAAGTGCCGGTGGCGGCGTGCCAGGTGGTGGATAAACCGGAGTAACCGGAGCCGGCGGAGGTGGTTGATAAACCGGTGGCGGAGGCGAATAATACACCGGCGGCTCCTCAGCTGGAAGCATTATTACACGACGTCGTTGATAATATCTGGGAACCGCATACTCTCTTTGCATAATAACCTGATTTCCATTGGAGGCCATGCACTGCGCATATGCGGTATCGTAACGCCTTTGTGCTTCCTGGGCAGAGACACGGCCCGCGTCGGAACCTGAAGAGCTTCCCATAAGCAAACCTGTTCCGGCACCAATGGCTGCACCGG
>JBAYTT010000163.1:0-9104 GCA_041675485.1 Pelobacteraceae bacterium
AACTCTGCTTTATAATGGTAGGCGCGGGCGGTGTCGAACCGCCGACCTCTACCGTGTCAGGGTAGCGCTCTCCCGCTGAGCTACGCGCCTACATCAAAAAGCTGGAGAGTAATAGCAAGTTACGTCATGGATGTCAAGCTGATTTTACCATCTTAATTTACTGCCGTACCAACCTGGCCACGTTCTCAACGTGTACCGTCTGCGGAAACATATCAACCGGTTGTATTTCGGGGCAAAGATAGCCGAGTTTGCCCAGAATATCCAGATCCCGTGCCAGACTCTGCGGAGAGCACGACACATAAATGATCGATTTCGGCCCGAGGGCGGCAAGCCGCTCCAACACTTTCTGATCACATCCTTTACGGGGCGGATTCAACACCGCGACATCGACCGCCTGCTGCTCTTCCGCCATCTCGTCAAGCAGAACGGCAACGTCCCCGGCTTCAAAGCGGCAGTTTCTGATACCGTTAATCCGCGCATTCATACTTGCATCAACCACAGCCTCTTCAACAACTTCGACACCGATCACTTCTTTGGCAGCTTCAGCCAGGAACAGTGCAATCCCGCCAATGCCGCAGTACAGATCGAGCACCGTTTCAGTTCCGGTAAGCCCAGCCCATTCCCGCACCTTGCTGTAAATCAGATTTGCGCCGCTGTTGTTGATCTGAAAAAATGACCGTGGTGAAATCCTGAATGAAACCTCGCCGATCCGTTCCGTCAGATAGAGTTTTTTCGTCAGAAAATAATCTTTCTGCCCCATGATCACATTGCCTTCAGTCGCGTTCACATTCTGGACAACAATTTCAACTTCCGGAACCTGATCCTGAACAAAACGGCCCAGGTGATGAATTTCGTTGAAGGAGCGCTTGGACGTAACAAAAACCACCATCGCCTTTTTCTCATAAACCGAGACACGCACAATCAAATAACGCAGCAGCCCCATTTTGCTTTGCGGATTATAAACCTGCACTTTCCCTTTTTTGATGCCCCTTCTGACCGCTTCAACCACCTTGTCAATTAACGGATGATGAATCGGGCATTGCTCCAGATCGTAGACATCATGACTGGCACGACGGTAGATGCCGATAAACGGCTCCGAGAACTTGCCGGCCACCGTCAATTTTGCTGTCGTACGGTAATGAATCAGATTGTCAGGCGAAAGCAGCGGATGCAAGACAACTCCGGATAAACCGGGATACTTGGCCATTTCGGCCAGAATCATGCCCCGCTTCCAGTTTTTCTGTTCGGAATATTTCATGGCGATCAACGGACAGCCGAAGCAATCCGCACTTTCGCGACAGGGAGGGTTATTGCTCCTGAGCAGGGATGGCTGAAGCAGTTTTTTCACATGGCAGAACGCGGTACCGCCGGCAACATGGTCGATCCCGGCCAGCACCACATCACCAGGCAGGGCTCCACCGACCTTGAGCGTCATCCCCTCTTCACTGCGGGCGGTTCCATAGCCGTCCTCATCCAGAGAAACTATACGCAGCTCCAGAACATTTTTTCGGGTCAAGGGGACATATGGTTTGGGAGCTGAGACAGCTTCAACCGGTTTTCTGACAGGTACGCGTGATGTTTTTGCCTTCGTATGTTCGACTATATTATTTTTCTTCAAAGTTTATATTTCCTTTATTTTCCTGCCACATATATATGTCGTTACGCCATCGTTTCCAGATAGTCACGAAACGCGATAATAGCCCGGGCACGGTGGCTTACCACGTTTTTCTCCGCCAGCTCCAGCTCCGCCATGCTGCGATCAAAACCATCCACCAGAAAAAGCGGATCATACCCAAAGCCCCCCTCCCCTCTGGGAGCGGCAAGAATCCGCCCGGCAACCCTGCCGGCAAACAGTTGTTCAGCACCCTCCGGAGTCACAAAAGCCAGCACACAGACAAAAGCGGCCTGACGCTGATCATCAGGAACATCCTGACATTCGCTCAGAAGTCGGGCGTTATTGGCAGCATCGTCAGCACCCTCACCGGCATAGCGAGCAGAGAAGACGCCTGGGCGACCACCCAGCGCATCAACCACCAGGCCGGAGTCATCAGCGAGTGCAGGAAGGCCGGTAAAGCGCGCCGCCTCACGAGCTTTTTTGAGAGCATTCTCCTCGAACGTGGCACCATCCTCAATGGTTTCAGGGAAATCAGCAAAATCGGCGGCACTGCTGACCCGATCAACAAAACCAGCCAGCAATGCATTGATTTCAAGTATTTTACCTTTATTGCGGGTAGCAACAACCAAATGCTTCATCCGGCCAGCGCCTCCTGCTGGAAGGCAAAGAGCTGCTGTACCCCGTTAAGGGCAAGGTCACGCATTGCATCCATTTCGACGCTCGTAAACGGCTCAGCCTCGGCCGTACCCTGCACTTCCACAAAACGGCCACTGGAAGTAATGACAAAATTCATATCAACTTCCGCTGAAGAATCTTCCAGATAATTCAGATCCAGCAGCGCTTCCCCGCCAACGATACCAACACTCACTGCCGCAACAGCTTCCTTGATCGGTATTTCAGCAAGAAGACCACGCAATTTCAGAGTTGTTAGCGCATCAACAAGGGCAACATAGGCGCCTGTTATCGCAGCGGTCCTGGTACCGCCATCCGCCTGTAGCACATCACAATCTATATAGACGGAGCGTTCACCAAGTTTTTCAAGATCCGTCACCGCTCGCAGTGAACGACCAATCAGACGCTGAATCTCAAGTGTGCGGCCGGTTTGCTTCCCTTTTGCCGCTTCCCTGGGAGAGCGGGTGTGGGTGGCACGCGGCAGCATGGCATATTCCGCGGTTACCCAACCGGTACCCCTCCCCCTCAAAAAAGAAGGGACTGATTCCTCCAACGAAGCAGTACACAGAACCTTGGTATCGCCAAATTCAATCAGCACTGAACCCTCAGCGTGTTTGGTAAAATTGCGCGTAATCTTTATTGTGCGTAAAGCGGTGACACTACGACCATCGTTCCTCATGCTGGATAACTCCTCAACCGCAATAAATCAAAATAGTGAATCTATTTCAATAACCTGCCAGCGTTGTTGTGTCAAACAAAAAGGGAACCTGATATCAGGTTCCCTTGAAGTCGTACAACGTATCCCGAAACGGACTAACCGAGATGAGTATTGTTGTTCCTGGCCCGATTGGCAAGAATGGTGGAATCCAGCAGCTCTCCGCAGCAGGTACACTTCCATGCATCGAAAGAACGGACAAAATCATAAAACTTCTCAGCGAACATGCGCCCCTTGCAACGTGGACAATGCATAGAATCCCCCCCGACTACCGTAATGAATTAAGACAGGAAGGTAATTACATCTTATGTGCCAATAACGTAGATTATTTATTTTCCGTAACAATAAATTTTGAAAGCTGTGTATTTCAAGGAGGTTGAAGGAAGGAACGAATCACCTTATACTTCTTTTCTCCTATGCCTTCAATCAACATAAGATCACAGACGCGCAAAGTACCGCCATTATTTTGACGATACCCAACAATTCGTTTAGCCAAAGCGGGCCCAACGCCGGGCAAGCGATCAAAATCAGCCTCATCCATCGTCGAGATATCAAGCGGAATTCCCAGCATCATGCGCTCTGAAACGGTCATCTTATCTGGCTTAAGCAGGAAAGAACCGTCAGGATTCAGCGAAAGCACGACAGAAGAACCATTCAACAGAGGATGCGGCGGAGCGGCAATTATTGCACTTTTCAGAGGGCGCAACGGCGTCGCCATATTTATGACGCCAGTAGCCAATGTATTGGCGGGTACCACGTATATGCCCGGATGAAGTACGTCCCCGCAAACCTTAACGGTCACACCGTTACCCGGAAAAGCATGAAAAGCCGTATGAGCAGGAAAGTCCTGGCTCATACGGCTTTTCATTAAGACCGAAAAAAAGAGCACCGTCGCACACACGATCATCACGACCCGGCGCATCGTTTCCACTCCCTGCTTACTCCTCCGATTTGTGCAGCTTATAGTCGATACTGTCAATCAGAGCCTGATAAGACGCATCGATAATATTATCCGAAACGCCGACTGTACCCCACCGGGAATGTTTGTCACCGGATTCGATCAATACACGGGTTGAAGAAGCTGTCCCCTGGCCTGCGGGAAGAACGCGCACCTTGTAGTCCAGTAGCTTCACTTCCTTCAATTTGGGATAGAATTTCTCCAGGGCCTTGCGGATGGCGTTATCAAGGGCATTAACCGGGCCATTCCCCTCGGCGGCGGTATGCTCCACCTTGCCGCCGACCTTAACCATGATGGTTGCTTCGGCCATCGGCTTCTGATCCTCGCCCCGCTTTTCGTCGATCACCCGGAAGCCGAGTACGGAGAAGAATTTTTTGTGGGCGCCGAGTGCTTTTTTCATCAACAGTTCAAATGAAGCTTCCGCCCCTTCAAACTGATAGCCGCGGTTTTCCATATCCTTGATATTATCGAGGATCTCCAGCGTGACGGGATCTTTACTATCCAGATTGATGTTGAATTCTTCTGCCTTGGCAAGAATATTTGATCGCCCTGACAGATCGGAAATCAGTACACGGGTGCAGTTGCCGACCAGTTCCGGACGCATGTGTTCATACGTTTCCGGGTGGCGCTGGATCGCGCTGACATGCACACCTCCCTTGTGAGCAAACGCTGAGTTGCCAACGTACGCCTGATGCTTGTCCGGTGAAATATTGGCCAGTTCATAGACAAAGCGGGAAACTTCCTGCAGATGCTTCATCTGCTCGTCAGTAATACATTCCCTTTTCATCTTGGCCTTCAAGGCGGGAATGATTGAACAGAGGTTGGCGTTGCCGCAACGCTCACCAAAGCCGTTGATCGTACCCTGAACCTGAACGATGCCCAGATCAACAGCAACCAGCGAATTGGCAACGGCACATTCACCATCATTATGGGTATGAATGCCAAGCGGCGTCTTAATATGTTTCTTCACTTCCTTGACAATCGAGGCGATTTCGAACGGAAGTCGCCCGCCATTGGTTTCGCAAAGGATAATACAATCAACTTTGGCAGCCTCGGCAGCTTTGAGGGTTTTTATGGCATATTCGGGATTTGCCTGATACCCGTCAAAGAAATGTTCCGCATCATAAAAAACTTCGGCAACATTTTTTTTGAGGTATTCCAGAGAATCAAAAATCAACTCCAGATTCTCTTCCAGAGAAATTCTCAGAGCCTCCCTGACATGAAAATCCCAGCTTTTGCCAAAGATAGTTATTGCGTCAGCTTCAGCCTTGATCAACGTAATAATATTACTGTCTTTATCAGGCGTCACCTTGGCGCGGCGAGTGGAGCCAAACGCAGCTATTTTGGCCTGGCTCAACTTTTCCTTCTTGATATCTTTAAAGAAAGCGACGTCCTTGGGATTACTGCCTGGCCATCCACCTTCGATATAGTGAATTCCCAACTCATCCAGCTTGTGAGCAATACGGATTTTGTCTTCCATCTGAAACGAGATATCTTCAGACTGTGTTCCATCCCGCAGGGTTGTATCGTACAGCTTGATTAAACTCATGAGTGCCTCCCGAAAGTAATAAAACCGTGCTGTTTTCCTGATCAAATAAAATCGTGTTCCGTTTTAGCTGTTTTTTCCGGATTTTTCAACTAAAACGGCTGACTGTTTTTCCTTGACCGGTGTTACGGGACACCTTACCCTGCTGCAATGACTTCCGATCTGATATCCGCACCGATACCTCTGCTCGTCAGACGCTTGGCTATACCGGCTGGAACCGGTTTTTTCTTCAACACCATGTTCAATGTCGTAGATACCTGGTATGGAGGACGACTTTCAACCACCGCCCTCGCTGCCATGTCGCTCTCCTTCCCGGTTTTTTTTCTGATTCTGGCGATCGGCAGCGGTGTTTCTACCGGTGCGACAACTCTGATCGGCAATTCCCTCGGCCGCAAGGATCAAGCTGAAGCCGAGCGCTATCTGCTTCAGGCACTCTCATTCGCCCTTATCCATGCCCTGATGCTCACAGCTGCCGGCCTGGCGCTGGCGCCACAGATATTTACCCTGATGGGAGCCCGGGGAGAATATCTTTCCCACGCGTTGAGTTATATGAACGTAATTTTTGCCGGCAGCTCATTTTTTCTGCTTAACTTCGTGATGAATGCCATTCTCAACTCACACGGCAACACCCTGGCATACCGTAATTTCCTGATCGGCGGGTTTTTTCTCAATCTGATTCTTGATCCATGGTTTATGTACGGCGGCGCGGGGCTTCCATCGCTCGGACTGGCCGGAATTGCACTGGCAACGGTGTTTGTCCAGTTCCTCGGTGTTATGTACCTTTTCAGCCAACTCTCTAAAACAGGCAGCATGCCATCGTTTCGTC
This sequence comes from Pelobacteraceae bacterium, assembly GCA_041675485.1. Taxonomy (GTDB): domain Bacteria; phylum Desulfobacterota; class Desulfuromonadia; order Geobacterales; family Pseudopelobacteraceae; genus JACRCG01. The sequence continues at coordinate 6,333 of JBAYTT010000163.1, forward strand.
TTGTTGATCTTCGTCCGCGCTGGATCTATTTCCGCGAGCTTTTCAGGCAGGGATTACCGTCAACCATGAATATGATGACCGTCTCACTCGGTATTTTCATCATCACCTGGTTCGTCGGGCGTTTTGGCGAGCAGGCGGTGGCGGCCTATGGCATTGGAACCCGGATAGAACAAATCGCGCTGTTGCCGGTTATGGGTCTGAACATTTCCACTCTTGCCCTGACTGCCCAGAATTACGGGGCAAAGAGAATTGACCGCATCCGGGAAACGCTCAAGGTGTCACTCCGCTACGGAGTTTGTCTTGCGATGACCGGTACTGTTGCCGCGCTTCTGTTCAGCCGTGAATTAATGGGGATCTTCACCGCAGACCACTCGGTTATTTCCGTCGGCGCACGATTCCTGGCCGTTGAAGCTTATATACTGCCGGCGTATGTTCTGCTTTACATTTCTGTTTCAGCTATGCAAGGTATCAGGATGCCGATGTTCGGTCTCATTATCGGCCTCTACCGCCAGATTGTCGGACCTGCCTTTGTATTCCACCTGTTTACCACCGTCATGGGATTAGGGCTGATCGGCATCTGGTGGGGAATATTCGGAATTACGTGGTCAGCGGCGCTGATCGTTGTTGTCTATGTCAGCAGGACACTTGCCAAACTTGAAAAGGATCTGATCACTATATGAAACGGGTAGCAATCAGCACGTTAGGATGCAAGACCAACCAGTTCGAATCTGCCGCCATGGTCGAACAATTGAAAGCCGCGGGATACGTTGTCGTTCCCTTCAGCGAACCATCCGATTTTTATATCATCAATTCCTGCACGGTCACCGCTCGAACTGACGCGGAAACCCGCCGCCTGATCCGACGTGCCCGGCGCCTGAATCCGGGTTCGCGCATAATCGCAACCGGCTGCTATGCCCAGGTGGCGCCTGGTGAACTGGAAAAAATGCCGGAGCTTGATTGTGTACTCGGCAATCAGGAAAAGCAAAACATCACAACCCTTCTGGAAAGCAGCAAACACTCTGTTTCAAATATAGCCGCAATCAGCCAGGCTGAGCCGCTCAAACTGACCAGCTTTGCCGAGCATACCCGCGCTTTTCTTCAGGTTCAGAACGGCTGCAACTCGTTCTGCTCATACTGCATCGTTCCCTACGCCAGGGGTCGCAGTCGCAGCGTCAGCCCTGCCGATATTCTGCAGGGGATTCGCGATCTTGCCGCCAACGGCTTTAAGGAGATTGTCCTTACCGGCATCCACCTGGGTGCCTATGGACTTGACCTTCCTTCGCCGACATCACTTACAGCTCTCATCAGGCTGATTGATGATGAGCTCATTGTGCCCCGCTTGCGCATAGGATCGGTCGAACCGAATGAGGTCAGTGAAGAGCTTTTGGCACTAATGGCCCAATCACTCACTATATGTCCACACCTGCATCTGCCGTTGCAAAGCGGCAGCGATTCCGTGTTGAACCGCATGGGAAGGCCGTACACATCCGCTTTTTTCCGGAATCTGATGGCACGACTTTCGGCAACAATGCCGGATGCATTTATCGGTGCCGACGTAATCGCCGGTTTTCCGGGAGAAACAGATGCGGAGTTTGACGAAACCGTTCAACTGCTCGAAGAACTGAATTTTTCCGATTTGCACGTATTTCCCTATTCAAGTCGCCCCGGAACCAGGGCAGCCGACATGCCCGGACACCTTCCCGCGCATATTGTTACGGAGCGGGCAGCCCGGTTGCGAAAAATGGCCGAGTTGAAGAAGCGATCTTTTCTTAATCGTTTTATCGGGCACGAACAGAAGATACTGGTACAGAAATTCGACAGAAAGACAGGGACCTGTCGTGGGCTATCCCGAAATTATCTGGTGGTTTCGTTTCCAGGGGAAGAGACCTATGTAAACTGCGAGGTCAAAGTAAGAATTTTGTGCTCTGACTGTGCAACCTGCTTGGGAGAGACAATAGCCTGAATAGGCAGAACAAGTAACGCCAACATCGTCAGTCAACTCTGACTCCGGCTCCAAACAGGGAGACGGAGACACATAAACAGTATTGCAACCACAGGCATTTTTACGACAATATTTGCTCATAAAACCACATCCTCAGACAGTTACTGCTTGGACAACAACGACAATCCGACCACTTTATTTATTCCCCCACAACGGATCATCGGCAAATTGTATCCAGATTCGTTCTTCAGGATTCTGTTCGTAAAACTCATCCTTGACAAATGAGAAACGGTACGCTGAAATGTAGTCGGATACGATCCGGTAAGCAGCGTTCACTTCACTGATCATATCCGGTTCATCCGTTCTGCCGGTATCCGGATGATGGCGTTTTACCAGTTCCCGATGCCGGGACTTGATCTCCTTAAGAGTGGCTCGCTCCCCCAGACCAAGAACCCGCAGCGCATCCTGCAAATCGGCATAGGTCATGGCAAGCCTCAGTGAGTCCAGTCGATAATCTGCGTATCTGCCCCAAGCCTTTTCTCTACCGCCCCTTTGATGGCGGCAAAGTGCGGGCAAGGGTAACCGATGGGATTGCCGATCTTCATGCAGGAAGCAAACACGATTGCTTCCGCACCACGGTCCACCATCATCCTGGCCCTGGTGACCACCTTCTTGCCGGAGCATCCGCCGCACGAGAGAAAGCCGACGATCTCCACCGGTCCGGTTTCCTCGAAGGCCATTGTTCCTTCCCGGGCAACCTTGAAATCGGTGCTGCCGGGGCACATATACTCGGTCAGCTGACAACGGATTATTCCTACCTTCATAGGTAA
>JBAYTT010000164.1:0-9091 GCA_041675485.1 Pelobacteraceae bacterium
CGATGATCTTCTTACCCAGCTTCAGAAAGGTCGGCACGACCTCCATGGCCGCTTTGTGGGGGAGCGCGGTAAATATAATATCCGCCTTTTCAGCAACCCGCACCGGCTCCAGATTTTCCAGCACGATGTCACACCGTTCCCTGAGAGTCGGAAATACATCGGAAATCCGCTTTCCGGCGCTCTGCTCCGAGGTCAGGCAGGTAACCGCCACCTCCGGATGGCAATGGAGGATACGGATCAATTCCAGCCCGGTGTAACCGCTGGCTCCGACGATAGCAACATTCAACATGGATATGACTCCTTTCAAGGAATTAACGGAACTTCCAAGTGGAAAAACAGGTTCTATAGCAATCTGATATCGTAGCTGATATTCCTAATGAAGGCAACCGATGTCTTGGCACCGCAGTTTCGAAAAAAGTTGGCAATTAATGTGTGGGGAGCCTGTTCGTCACCTCTTCAGATTAAATTATTAATATCGCCAACAAGAACCTCTTCTTCCGGTGCATCCATCAGTTGTTCTCTGATTTCAACGAAACTTTCTGCATTGCTCATAAAAAGATCAAGGAGATCGGGGTCAAAGAACACGCCTCGCCCCTCCTCCATGATGCTGATTGCCTTGTCAAGGGTGAAGGCCTTCTTGTAAGGGCGCTCGGAACTCAAAGCGTCAAATACGTCGACAATGGACACTATCCGGGCAAAAGCGTGGATTTCTTCTCCTTTGAGCCCTGCAGGATAGCCGCTACCATCCCACTTTTCATGGTGCTGCAGGGCGATGACCTTTCCGGCATCAATAACGGGGTAGCGTTCCGCATCGGACAGAATTTTGCCACCGATAGTGGTATGCATCTTGATTATGTTGAATTCGCCTTGGTCCAGCTTGCCAGGTTTGAGCAGAATCCGGTCCGGGATGCCGATCTTGCCGACGTCATGGAGTGGAGAGGCAAAGCGCAGCACCTCGCACTGTTCATCAGTCATGCCGGCAAGCTGGGCCAGGCGTGTGGAAAGCTCGCTGATGCGCTGAGTGTGCATTCCGGTTTCCAGGTCACGGAATTCTGCTGCACGTCCCAGACGCAGTGAAATTTCGTATTCAGCCTCACGAGACAGATTGAGCGCCTTCTGCAGGGCTGCCGTCTTCTTGACAACCTCCGCTTCAAGGACATCGTTCATATCGTGTGCCAGATCTGACAGTTTCTTGCTGCGAACATGGTTCATGACTCTCAGTCGAAGCTCTTCCGGGTTATATGGCTTTCCGATGAAATCATTGGCACCAAGGGCCAGAGTGCGGGTTACCTCGGTTGTGCCTGCGGTAACCACGATTACCGGAATGTCTCGCCAGGTGAAGCTCTGCTTGATACGTTTTATCGTTTCATATCCGTCCATGACCGGCATTTCAAGGTCCAGAAGGACAACATCGATATGCGGTTCAGTCTCCAGCAGATCCAGGGCCTGCTGGCCATTGCATGCCTTGACGAGCCTGCAGTCCAAGTCAGACAGCATCACCTCAAGCATCTCAAGGTTCATGCTGTCATCGTCAACCGCCAGTACTGTTATTTCATCAAACATGGTTCGGCTCCGTATGTTCGATCATGCCAAGCTTATGTAAAATTTTGATTAGTTTTTGAGGGGTTACCGGCTTAACCACGTGTGCGGCTGAACTCGCAGAAAGATAGGCTTGAATAACGTCGTGGGGTGTATTTAACGATGTTATCACTATTATGTTAACGCCATCCATTATCGAGACGCCCCCTTCCTTTTCGATCCGGCGGATCTCTTTTGCTGCTGCATGGCCGTCCATCTCAGGCATCATGATATCCAGCATTATCAGATCATAGCGGTTGCCCCCCTTAAATGCTTCACGGAACATCTCAACAGCTTTCAATCCGTTTTCTGCCATCTCGCAAACGGCTACATTCTCCAGATAAAGAGCTATGAGCTCACGTTCCAGTTCATCGTCATCCACAACCAGGCATCTCACCATTTTCAGCCCCCCAACACGTTCATGACAATCCTGAAGCACCAACAACCTCCATAAAGGCTTGGTATTCTTGCTGCAACAGCTCAAGTCGCTGCAGCGCCTTCGTCAGATCACCTTCTTTGGCCGCCGTTTCAATCAACCCGGCCAACTCATGCAATCGCATAGCACCGATATTGGCAGCCGACCCCTTGATGGCATGAGCGTGCCGTCGTATTTTGTCAGCATCCATTGCCTCCAGTGCCGCAGCCAGACCATCCATCTCTGACAAAAAACTTTTGCAAAACAGGCCGATAAAACGCGAAATCATCTCTGTACGCCCTCCAAGGCGTTCCAACAGATCATTTTGAGCGAAAACAGCAGCTGACCCGGCACGGTCATCCGGAGGCGCTTTAGGCGATGGTGCAGCCGAAGCATCTTCATTTGTTTGCACAACCGGTTCTGCCGGTCGCCCGCAAAATTTATTTAAGACCCGTAACAGCTGGGCAGGTTTGAGCGGCTTCGTGAGATAATCGTCCATTCCGGCATTGATGCATACCTGGCGATCCTCGTTCCCTGCAAAAGCGGTCATTGCAATGATCGGAACAGCTGTGTACGAATCCATGGCACGTTCATACGCCCGAATTGCCCGGGTTGCCTGCAGACCATCCATCTCAGGCATTTGAACATCCATCAGGACAATATCAAACCGCTTGGCTTTATATGCCTCCAGCGCCTCCCGCCCATCCTCAGCGCAGGTAATCTGGTGACCGTGGGGCTCCAGAGTTGCCTGCACCAAGGCACGGTTTATATCCACATCATCGGCAAGAAGAATATTCAACGGAGCGTGCCTGAGCCTGCTTAAATCCAAAGACGCATCTTCATCAATCGCCAGCTGATCTTCGTTTCCCAACAAAAATCGGGCCGTAAAATGGAAGCTGCTCCCCACCCCCGTCTGGCTCTCCACCCAAATATCACCATCCATCAGCTCAACCATTTTTTTGCAGATGGCCAGACCAAGTCCGGTTCCTCCAAATTTTCTTGTGGTGGAACTGTCAGCCTGTTCAAACTGGTTGAAGATCCTTTTGCAGGCCTCTTCCGCAATGCCTATTCCGGTATCAGTCACGCAAAAATGCAGCGTAATGTCATCCAGTTCCAGTGAAAAGGGACTGACTTCAACCGAGATATTCCCTTGATTGCAGAACTTGATCGCATTCCCTGCCAGGTTAGTCAATATCTGGCGCAGACGTAAGTGGTCGCCGATCAAGCAGCCAGGCACGGCAGAGTCCACTTTGAGCCCCAACGTGAGCCCTTTTTCTTCGGCCCTCACCCGCAGCCCGCTCAGGCATCGCTCCATTTCTTCCTTGAGAAGGAACGTATTGTTTTCAAGAGTAAACTTACCCGCCTCTATCTTTGAAAAATCCAGGATATCGTTAATAATCAGCATCAAGCTGTCTGCGGAATCCTTGATGGCGCGCAGATACTGTTTTTCCTTCTCCGGGGTCAGCCCCCCCTGCAGCATCAATTCTGTCATCCCCATCACCCCGTTCATCGGGGTCCGAATCTCATGGCTCATGTTGGCCAAAAAATTACTTTTGGCCAGGTTGGCCGACTCCGCCAGGCAACGGGCCTCCTCAAGGTCACGCGTCCTCAGCCGCACCCTTTCTTCCAGGTTCTGGGTATGTTCATGCAGCATCCCGTATAACGTGGTACTCTCCAGGGCATAGGCGCAGGTGAACAACACTATCGAAAGGGCATTCAACGAGGGTACATCCAGCGCGGCAAAGCTGCCGGGCAATATACCGGCAAACATCCCTCTAACGCGGGATTGAGTGGCCACAACCTGCAACAAAAGGGTGTCCCCTGTTTCTGTCGGAACAAGAACCGCCTGGTTGCGGTTGATTGCCCAGGCAAAAGTGCCATCCATCATGCGAGACTCAGCCAGGGACTGCAGAGTGTCATGCGCTGTCTCGGGATCAGCAACCACCATTTCAAAACTGCCGTCAGACATGCAGTCTAAAAAGCCCATGGAATGGAACGAAAAAAGACGCCGCAGTTGACTGATTGTTGCTTTGAAAATACCTTCTTCATTCTTGGCGCGACTGAGGTCGCCCTGAAATTCACTACTGGAGGCCAACATTTCCAAAATCGAGATGAGGCGCTGGTTCGACTCCTCAAGATAGCTGACCCGTTCCCTGAGAAACTCTGTTGATCTCCCGGCCAGATCAGTCATCCGCCCCCCCGGCCAGAATAGCAAAAGTCTCTGCAATCTGGGACTCGGACTGTTTCAGGACAGTTCCGAATATTTGGGTAGACAATCCCAGGCGTTCCCACGCATCTTCGTCAAACGGTGGCACTCCGTGTTCGGCCCCTTGGCCAAATTCCATAGCCTGACATATGATATCGGCAAGATGGACCAGGGCACTTTCAATGCGGAACTGTTCGGCAGCTCCCGGATTGTGGTGACAGGCAACCGGCTCGAAGATGCAGGCCGGGATCTTCCATTTTTTCAGCAGCGCTCCGCCCAACTCGGCGTGATCAAACCCGAGCTGTTCCCGTTCCACCTCCAGATAAAACCGGCCCGTATCACGCTGTATCTCCAGAATCTCGCGGCTCAACTCGGGCCGGGCAGCGGCCAGTACCACTTGCCCTACATCGTGTAGCATGCCGGCGACAAAGAGCCGTTCAACATTTGATTCGCGCCGGTACACTGCCAGGCTGCGGGCAACTATGCCGCAGGCAATGCAGTGCCTCCAGAACGAGGTCATGTTAAGCAGATCCTCCGGAATCCCCCTAAAGACGCCCATAACCGAGGCTGCCAGCGCCAGGTCCCGCAACTGTTGGGTTCCAATGATGGTGGCAGCCTTTGTGATTGATTCAACTCTTGCATAACAGCCGAACATGGGGCTGTTGGCCAGTCGCAGCAGCCGTGCAGTGAGCCCCTGGTCTTCGGTTATAATCCTGGAGATATCATCAATTGAGCTCCGAGGGTGATTGATCGCCTCATTCAGACGTTCGTAGAACAGGGGAAGAGAATAGACCGTGGAGGTTTCATCAACAAGCCTGTTGAGAGTAGTGGCGGGGTAATCAGATAGCGCCATTCTTGACCTTTCTTAGCGCAGCAAGCCGCATTAATTCAACAACAGCAGGATGGCTCTGCTTCGTATGCCGGAAGAGAAGGGACAATTCACATTCGGCAGCAGCAAATTCAACCGGATCGACATCCGTTGGGATCTGGTCGGGTCCTTCGTCACCCATACCGGCAATATCGGCATCCAGCACTCCCCATGTACGGAAAATAACCAGATGTTTTGGCGTCAGCTCTGCTCCGGCCCCCAATAGCATGCGTCCTGATCGATCATGAACATCGCCGGCCAGAATCATGCCTGCCTCTATATTTTCAATGGCAACCTTTCCCACATCATCTCCTAAAGCCTAACAACGGGTCCATACGGCAATGCAACGGTTTGGGATCAAGCCCAGGGCTAACCATGCTGACAATTATTTTCCTATCAACAACTCCTATATATTATTTTCCATACAATAAGTCCGCATTTTTCTACATTTCCCGACTATTAGTTCGTCATCAGCAGCTAACATGTTAATTCCTTGAAGCATGGCACCCCCTTTTTACCTTGTCGTTTAGTTGTTATCAAATGCAACAGAGACCATGAACCAATCGTCATCGGTAGCAAAACGCAATGCAATCTGATCCGGTTTATTGCCAAGCGTGATTGCGTATTCCTTGCCGTAAACTACCGATGGTGTAGATAAATGGACATCCATGCCACTTTTGGAAAGATGCTGTTTGAAGGAACCGGCAATCATATTGGCGATTTCTCCCATTGCATCATTAACGTCATCATTAAGTCCGGCTACCTCCATGCCAAGCATGCTGCTTGTCGCTGTTAAAGCCAACGAACTCGGCATATGGAGACTGACAAGTCCGTTGTAAGTTCCGGCAAGGCCAACGAGCGAGCTGATACAGTCATTAAAGTTTGTCATCGGGTCGATCTGAACGGGGAGATGAAGGAGATCTTCCAAGCCGACCATTGTGCCGAAAACATCCCTGACATCGCGTATCAACTGTTTGCTCAGCATTTCTTCGGTTGTATTCAATGAACCCAATAATCCATTTGAAAGTGCCATGATTTTTTCTCCTTTGCCTGTTGAGGCTTAAAGATATTAGTAAGAATATGATTACGACCTCTTTATTGAATCATCTATTAAATCTGAAACGCGGATGAACTGTGAAAAATCCATGTGATTCAAAATCGACTTTTCCGCTTTGGAGAGAACAATTCCCTCCAAGCACGTTGCATCCTCCAAGGAATGTGCGGCTCTCGCTCTGAAGTCCAGATCAGTGATTAATCTACCTAAGAAACGTTCGACATCGTTCTGGGACATTTCCCCCCCCTTTCTGTTGCGTCCATAAACAGGACAGTTGAATATGATGTACTTTACCTGAGTATAGTAATCGCATGAATGGTGCCAAATATATGAAGCTAAGAATATTGGGGTATTAGATGATTTGTGTCGTACCTATGCGTCCCCGTTTGGGACACTGTGTGACAGGAGGGGACGGCGGGAGTTACCGGTAGTACATCTTGCGGTTCACTTTGAGTATCTTAGCGGCTTCAGTTTTATTGCCGCCGCATCGCAGGAGGGTCATTTCGAGGATTTTTCCGGTAATTGCGTCCAGAGAGAGTTCTTCAGGGGAAATGCTGATCGTGTACTCTATGGCATTGGTTTCGAGTGTGCCGATTACCCGTTTGGCACTTGGAAGGCGGAGGTGTTCCGGTCTGATAAGTTCATCTGAAACCATAATGGCGGCGTATTCGAGTACATTACGCAGTTCTCTGACATTGCCGGGCCAAGAGTAGGTATTAAGTAAATCCAGGGCCTTCTTGGAGACGCCCGGGAGAACCTTGCCCTGGTGTTGGCGAAAAAGATCGAGAAAGAATGACACTAAGAGCGGAATATCTTCAATTCGCTCCCGAAGAGGGGGGATCATAATGGGAACGACATTTATGCGATGAAAAAGGTCCTCGCGGAACATGCCCTGCCTGACCAAAGCGGCAAGATCACGATGGGTTGCTACGATTACCCGAAAATCTACGGGCAACGGGGTATTGGCACCTACTTTCTCGTACGTCCTTTCTTCTAAAACCCGTAACAGTTTGGCTTGGAGTGACAGAGGCATGTCTCCAATTTCATCCAGGAGTACCGTCCCACCTCGCGCCAGACTGAACTTCCCCTCTCGCTCCCGCTCAGCGCCGGTAAATGCACCGCGTACGTGGCCGAACAGTTCGCTTTCAAGGAGCGACTCGGGAATTGCAGCACAATTGACCGCGACAAAATTCCCTGGAAGGCATCCTGATGCAAAATGTATCGCACGGGCGAGAACTTCTTTACCGGCGCCGCTTTCCCCTGTCAGGCTGATTGTTGTTTTTGGCGATGCTGCCACACGGGATGCCAGCTCAAGGGCCTGACGCATTGCAGGCGACTGCGTAACAATATTGTGAAAACTGAACCGTTCCCGAAAATGTTCCCGCAAGTGTTCGTTCTCGGTTGAGAGCCGCCCAAACTCCAGAGCTCGCTCCAGTGCGACATCAAATGTTTTAGGATTAAATGGTTTTTCCAGATAGTCAAGTGCACCCAATTTGATTGCAGATACCGCACTTTCGACACTCCCCTCTGCCGTGAAGACAATAAAGGGGAGAGTCGGCTGGAGTTCTTTAGCCGAGAGCATCAGCTGAACACCGTCCATTCCAGGCATTACAAGATCGCTTATAACCAAATCCACTTCGTTGTTTTCCAGAAGAGACAGGGCCTCATGTCCATTGGCTGCACTGAAGACGTTGTATTTTTGTCCAATTAAATATGTTTCGAGTAAATTGAGGGAAAACGGCTCATCATCAACAATCAATATGCTGGGAACAGCTCTGTTTATTTTCTTTTCCCTTGATATCATTCTATTTGATGCCTTTCTTGTTCATGACCGGGCCGTATCGCTTGTCCAATCCCTGAATATGGTTAACCAGCCAGTTTTTGAGGAAATTCATGACCTCTTGACCAAGAGCGGTACCGGCTCGATATTTATTCTGGATTTCCATTACCTGGGATATAAGCGATTCGTGGGCGCGCTTCTGCTCGTCAAATCCGGCATAGCCGGAATCACGCATCAGCCGCTCTTCGTGGGCAAAATGGGTTTTGGTGTAATCAACCAGCTCATCCAGGATTGAACCTATGGCGTCCTTGCTGCGGCCTGAGCGCATGGCTGAATAGAGGTTGTTTATTATATCGATCAGCCGTTGGTGCTCGCTGTCCATCTGGTTGACGCCAACGCTATAGCTTCTACTCCAGTTTATTAACTTACCTGTTTCTGAAATCTTGAATTGCCCGACCAACTGCTCAAGCTCACCGGATAAGCGGGATAAATGCTGAGCCGCTGCCGAGGTTTTTCTGGCTCCCTCAACGGTATTCTGAGCAACTTCCGTTATACTGTGGATATTGCTGCTTATTTCGCTGGTCGTGGCAGTCTGTTCCTCTGCCGCGGTTGCAATCTGCTGCACCTGCATGTGCAACGAATTGATTTCTTCTTGAATATTTCTGAGCGCTTCACCGGACCGGGCGGCTTCCTCGGTGCCGTTCTCCACTTCGCTCACCCCTTCTTCCATTGCAGTAACCGCGGTTTTAGTCTCCTGCTGGATTGCTTTAATCATCAATCCGATTTCGCGGGTTGCTTTAGTAGTACGTTCTGCCAGGGCTCTGACCTCATCTGCAACCACGGCAAAGCCTCTTCCCTGCTCTCCGGCACGGGCCGCTTCGATAGCAGCATTCAGGGCCAGAAGATTGGTCTGATCGGCAATATCCTCGATTGTCCCGACAATGGCTCCTATCTCGTCGGAACGCCGTCCCAGGGCTTCTACCGTTTTGGCAGACGACTGAACTCGCTCGGCAATCCGGTGCATGACTGAAATAGATTTTTCCACTACTTCGGAACCATGCTCCGCCGCCTGGTTTGCCCGCTCGGCACCCTCGGCAGCCATCTGGCAATTCTGGGCTATATCTCCCGATGTTGCCGACATTTCCTCGCTGGCGGTTGCAACAGTTATGGCCTGGCCGGCAACTGTTTCC
>JBAYTT010000165.1:0-9089 GCA_041675485.1 Pelobacteraceae bacterium
CAGCAGTAATTCTGCGGCGTTCCCGGCGGGCGAATACGTCAGGTTCGTCTTCGAAGACGAGGGGTGCGGAATTCCGGAGGATAACCTTAAAAACATCTTCGATCCGTATTTTACTACAAAGGCAGGTGGCAATGGACTTGGACTGGCTTCTGTCCAGTCAATCATACGAAAACACCGCGGGCATATATATGTCAGTTCTATAGTCGGGAAGGGAACGACCTTTGAGATTTTGCTGCCCGGCAGCAAAGAACCAAAACAGTCAGACATGCCCCCCCAGAGTGAGGCAAAAATTGAATCTCCCGGTGCCGCAGCAGGTGCCCCGTTACTGGTTATGGACGATGAAAAGATGATCCGTGATCTTGCTTCAGCCATACTGGAAGAACTAGGTTATCAGGTGACGACCTGCTCAAACGGAGAAGAGGCTGTGATGCTCTACAAGGCTGCTTTTGAAGCCGGAGTGCCATTTTTGGCTGCGATCATGGACTTGACCATTCCGGGAGGCATGGGGGGACGGGAAGCGGCTGCGGCCATTCTCGAAATCGACCCTCGGGCAAAACTGATTGTTTCCAGCGGCTACTCCAACGACCCAATCATGTCCGACTTCCAGCGCTACGGCTTTGGAGCGGCAATTTTCAAACCGTACGGCGTATCCGAGATTGCGGAAGTTCTGAACAGGCTGATCATGCTTGGATAGCTCACTGTTTACGATTTGCAAAAGGGGGGTATAATCAAGATAACACTATTCCAGGGAGTCATCCATGTCCGTTCCCGACTATGACGTAATCATCATCGGCACAGGCCCGGCAGGACTCGGAGCGGCGTTTCAACTTACCGAACGTTCCCCTTCCCTTTCGATCCTGATGATCGACAGGGAGAAAATCTGTTCAGGTGGTCTGCTGAACGACTGCAAACAGAACTACACCTACCCCATCGGCTTTGCCGACGAGAATTGGACAATTGAAGAAGCCGGGAGACTCCTCCCCGTGGTGGAGAAATGGCTGCTGCCGACCATCAAGGAGAAGCAGAACCTGGAGATCTACCAACGCCGCGCGGAACGGCTCGGAGTTACGTTGCTCGACGTCCGCCAGGCGCATGTCGGCACTGACCGCAGCCGGGCTCTTATTCAACGTCTCCGGGATGAGCTCGTACGCCGGGGGGTACGTTTCTTACTGGAACGTCAGGTGACTGATGTATTTGACGCTGATTCCGAAACAGGTATTGTGATCGCCGAGACGGAGACAGTGCGTGGCCGAAAAGTGATCGTCGCTCCCGGACGGAAGGGATTCAGTTTTCTTCAACAGGTGATGGAGCGGATGGGAATCGCGTATATCGACAATGTGGTGGATGTCGGTATCCGCATCGAAACCCGGGCGGACAACTACCCTATCGTCAACGACTACTATGACCCCAAGTTTCTCTTCCCCGATGGTGTTCGGACCTTCTGCACCAACTCGGGGCACGCACGGGTGGTGCTTGAGCGCTACCAGGGGTTCAACCTTGTTAATGGCCACGCCCTCTCCGAGGAACAGGCGGGGAATAATCTGGTGAATTTTGCGCTTCTCAAGACCATCGGTCTGAAGGATCCGGTTCGCAGCGGCCAGCAGATGGCGGTTTTTCTTGCCACACTGGCCAACGAGATTGGCGGCGGAATGCCGCTCATGCAGCGGGTGGGAGATTTCCGCCTGGGGAAACGCTCCACCACCGAAACCTTCAACAGGGATCTCTACTCGTTTCCTCCCAGCTGTCCGGTAACCGCCGGCGACCTTGGACTTGCCGTGCCTGCCAAGATCATGCGCCATATCTGGGCGGCTCTGAAAAAGCTCGACACCATCGTTCCGGGAATTCTCCACCCAAGCACCATCATGTACTACCCTGAGATCAAGATGTACGCCAACAAGCCAGCCTTTCTGGACCAACATTTCCGAGTAAGCGCAAACGTCTACATGGTCGGCGACGGGGCAGGCACATCGCGTGGCATAACCGGCGCATGGGCCAGCGGGATCAGGGCAGCGGAAGGGATTACGCAGCAGCAGTAGCGCCGGAAGAATCCGACACAATCAGGAAAGTATCGAATACAACAGGGGAGTCATATGACATCTCACAATGTAGAACTGGAGTTCAGACGAGAAATCAATACCCGTAACAGCAGGGTACCAGGTTTCGGAGCTTCAATATAAAACCGGTATGATTATTACAACAAGGATATCCCATGAGCAAGGATCGCTACTGGCGCGCAATAAGCATTGACAGCATCTCTCCCGAACTTTTTCCAAAGGTCGCGTTGTATCTGAGGAGCGGTGTAAATTACGTGATGTACAAGGATGCCGAACGTATGTTCACCCTGAACGACAAACGGCGACTGGAAAGGAATTTTACGGACTTCCTTTATGTGAGAAGTGGCGACATGGAGTTGCTTAACGAATTCATGGAGGCCAACGTAACGGAGATGCTTGCCAGGGACGATCTAAGCAGCGCCTCTAAAGGGAAGTTACTGTATCAGACCTCGGTAAACTGCGTCATCGATATGTTCGAATCTCCAGAAACGGCTTCAAACCTGGCACGATGCCGAAACATGGCGCACCATATCCTGCAACACGTAATCTCCGATCCTCACGCTCTGGAATCCCTCCAATCGGTCATTGACCACAATTTTTACATTTTTGCCCATGCGGTCCAGGTTGCGGCACTCTCCCTGCTTTTGCACGAAGAACTATTTGACCTTGAACCTGATGAAATGATTGATGTCGGCATCGGTTCTCTTCTTCACGATTACGGGATGATTTTCATCACCAGCGAAGTTCTGGAAAAGAATGACGCTCTCACTGATATCGAATATTACAAAGTCAAGCAACACACCCAGAAAGGTTATGAGTTTTTTAAAAGCTGCGGGAATTATAGCGAGGTCGTACTCAATATTGTCCGCTACCATCATGAAAGATACGACGGCAACGGGTATCCGACCGGGATCAAGGGTAATGACATCCCACGCAGTGGCCAGGTGGCAGCGATTTGCGATGTTTACAGTGCATTGACAATGGACCGGGCGCATCGCAAGGCACGGTCACATATCGATACAATTACTCTCATGCGTGATGAGGCAAACAAAGGGGCCTTCAACCCGGAACTGTTCAGTCGTTTTGTAGAGATCATCAGCGAAAGAAAACCAGAACAATAATGAACCCGTGAGATTCATCCACTACGTTTTTTGTCACCATGCAATACCATACTGCCGCAGGCACTCAGATAACCGTATAGCCCGCTTTATGCGGGCAACTATCCTGTATGGACGCAACGGTTTCGGGATGACATCGATACAATCAAACTCTACCGCCTTCTTCTCGTCCTCTCCTGACTCCTGTGACGTAAGCATCACAACCGGTATCCGGATGGTGCGTTCGTCCCCGCGAAGCAGGCTCAGAAGTTCAAAACCATCAAACCGGGGCATAATACTGTCGCACACCACCAGATCAGGCATGAACTCCAGGATGAGAGTCATCGCTTGCAAAGCATCAGTGGTCGCCTTCACGTTGAAGCCTTCAGCAACAAGCGCCACTTCGACCGCCTGAGCATCATTGAAGTTATCATCGACGACAAAAATCTTTTTGCGTGAATCGTGTTCTGTCGGCACTCCCTGATAATGTAGCGACACCGCCTCCATCAAATCCTGTCGAGTGGCAAGCACCGGGACAACCACGCGATTGTTTCGTTTCGACAAAAAATCGAAGGTATCAAGATCAAACGGGTTGCTCACGGCAAGATAGAGGTTCTTGTCATCGAGCCTGAGTGGAAAAACCAGTTTTTGTACGGCGATGTCTGGAGGTACCAGCTCCAGCAGTTCCTTGGCAAAAGGATGGTACACAAGCGAGAGCACTCTCTTGAACCCGAACTGCCGGGCCAGCGCCTTCACCAGTTCCTCATCGGTAATCACCCCCATCTGTTCCAGTATTTCACCAAGCATCCCCCCTTTGCTCTTCTGGCGTTCCAAGGCACGCTGAAGAGTGAGCGACGTGATTATGTCCGCTTCCACCAGGAGATCTCCCAGATGTTTTTTTATTTCCATAATACCTCCCCAGTTCCGGTTAATTGTATCAACGACACAAGCCTCTTCTAATTTTCGGGTTATTTCATCAACAACTATGCCACAGTTTTTTTGTTTTTCCAGTCATCCAATTGCCCAATCAAAAAGCTATAGAGAGGATGAAGTGAGATCAAATCGTCCGGCCAAATAACAATTAGAGTTTAATTAAAATATGAATATTTTTATGTTTGGATTTTATCGGAAAAAATATTTCGTTCCTGTGATTATTTTTCTAGTTTTATGGTAAACTTTGACCATACAAGTTGGATGTAACAGCAATGTATAAATCTGAATGTGGTTTAATGGACGTGTTGGTTGGAAACTGATTTCATGCCAATGGAGGTGTCCCATGACAACGACCAAGATCGACGAGGCTATTGAACGGTATGTAAGCGAACGTAAAAAAAGTGAGCGTAAAGTTGCTGAGACCAAGTTCCTGAGCTATACGTATCTCGCCTGTGGCGAAAGCGATATAACAGCATTCATGCGACGGAGCCGCAGCCTGATTCGCTACTACATCGACTATCTGACAGTATTGGAGAACCCCCTGCGCGGGCCGCAAGCCGCATGGCTTGCCCTTATGGTGATGGTATTTTCGTTCGGAATCTATATGCTGGCGGACGAGGAAATGCGCATTGCGGGGATATTTATTACTTCGGGAACAGTTGTTAACGGAATTTCCCTGGGACGCTCCGTAATTGATAAATGGATTGAGACCTCCGTTACAATCGCTCTATACAGGGAACTCATCGAACTCATAGACAATACGCTGCCATCCGAGTGTTGAGGAAATCATGTGGTGCACCGATTTGGAGCGTATTTCAGCCAAGATGTAGTTCCGGTTTAAGGTTATCAGGCTTGAAACTGGTGGCGATGTGCCACCCCTTTCTGGAATTCAGCACCGGTTCCAGCCGGCAGTCAATGTAACCAATCAGGCTGGCGTCATCTGGAAGTTCCGTCGCAAACCTGACAACCCGAAAAGCCACAAAATCACCCACCACCGGATACGAAGGCGCTTCAGGCATGGTCGGTCCCCATACGTCGAGCTCCCCATCCTCACAGGCAAGATGCAGCAGGAACCAATGTTCCCCTTCCGCTCCGCGTCGCCCCTCTTCCATAACCAAAGCGGGTATGCGCGCATCAAGAAGCAGTGGATACCGTAATGTGCAGGCATGGGCAAATGCGGACTCATTATCCGGAAACTGCGTTACCGTTTCATTTTTCCCGCCAAACCAGTCAAACATACTACTCACCATCCTTACCACCATGTCATGTGAGCGCTTTTACCCCCACAACCGCAGTCGCCAGACCTACGGCAATCATTGTCGCAACAAAAGCCAACAACACAAGAAGATCCTTTCCTCTATCCGCTCCTGATCCAGCCTCCTGTACTTTCTCGATCAACAGCAATATGGCTGCAATAAAAAGAGCGCAACAGATTGAGACACAGAGAGGGCACCACCCTCCGATGATGTATTTTTGTATCCAGAGCAAGCGAAATTCGGAGCCGACACCAGCAAACACCATCGCAGCAACCACCCAGTTTAACAAAAAATACTTTTGCCGAAGCCATAGCAACAGCAATATGAAACCAAAATAGACTATACCAAGCCACCCGAGGCCGAATCCAAAAAAAGTAAAACTGGCGGCATCACTACATGCAGTTGCAAGACACAACTCTTCGACCAAGGTAAACAAGGAGACAGCCAAACCCGTGGAAACGGCAAGCCACAACAAAATCGACATGGCACGGCGATACCTCATGCCGAAAGGCGCACCTTGTCTATCAGACATCTGAAGCATAAAACACTCCTGCTTGAATATTGACAGCTCTACTATCGAAGTTTGAGAGCATGCAGAATTTTACCCGTAACCCTGTTGATGACATGGTTGCGAGGCAGCAAGACAAAAGGTGGAGACTGCCGGATACCGAGCAGCGTGAGTTCTTCCACAATCCTGGGATCCTTGCGGATCTTGAGCCCTTTTCTGAAGGCCTTGATGGCGAGCTCTCTCTTGTTTGCAAGGAGATAGATTCGTCCCAAATGCAAATAGTGATCGCAATTGTGCGGGTTCAAAGCCACTGCCTTGAGACACAACTCAATGCCTTGACGATACTGTCCTGTTTCCTTGGCCACACTATAACCCATCAGAGAGAGCATTTCCGGAGAACCTGTATTCTTTTTGTCATCTTGAACCATAAATCCTCCTTCCTGTTATCACAATAGTATCACGAAATTTCCATGTTACAGACGGCAATACATAATAATCTGAACAACACAATAGATGAGTGAGACAAGCAGATTCGCCTTGAAGTTCTTTTGACGCTGAATAAATCACACAAACAGCGGAACGCTGGAACCTAACCCATGAACAACGCTGGTAAAGGCATCCCGCTGTTCCAACTTGTCGCGCCCGAACCGTTCGGCAAACAGAGTCTGGATATGGGGAATCCGTGAAGTGCCTCCGGTCAGAAAGACCGTATCTATTTGAGCAGGAAGTAGACCGGACCGGGCAATCACTTCATCAATGCAGACCGCAATCTGCTGAAAATTGTCCGCATTGAGCGTCTCGAATTCACCCTTGCCAAGTTCCTCGTTGATAAGCAGATCTCGCTCCGTGAAGTGAACCACGGTCTGATCCTGGCCTGAAAGCTCACACTTGGCTTTTTCAATGGCCTGAAACAGGAAAAAGCCAAAATTGTCGTGTATGATGTTCTCAAGATGTTCGATAGCGCGACGGGCATCGGTGGTCCCTTTAATCACCCGGATAAGCTCCCTGGTTTTGCGCGCCCGCAACAACGGAATGCGATGCCACTGGCAAAGAGTATAGATGATGCTCTTGGGGATATTGACCCACTCGTCCTTGCCCATGGTCTTGTATCGGGCATAGCGGCCGAAATGATACGCCACCTTATCCCACATGATCTGCGAATCGAATTTGTCCCCGGCAATATAAACACCCCCCAGTGAGAGCACATCACTGCGCCGGTCGGAGCGGGCAAAGGCGCCACCTTTGACGCGGATTACCGAAAAATCCGATGTTCCTCCGCCGAAATCGCCGATAAAGACGATCCTTTCCTGTCCGGCCTGCAGTGATTCTTCAAATGCCAGCGCCGCTGCTACCGGCTCATACTGGAACCAGATATGTTTAAAGCCCGCCTTGCGGGCAGCCTTTGCAAGGCGCTGCTCGGCCACGGCATCCTTGGCGGCATCTGTCGAAAACACGACCGGACGCCCCAGGACCACACTCTCCACTGCGCACCCCACATGCGCCTCTCCCCTGGCCTTGATCTTCCTGAGGATAATTGCCACCAGATCGTCGATTCCGTAACGCTTTCCGAACACCTCGGTACTTTCAAAACTTGTGTTCGGCAGAAAGGTCTTGATCGACTGCATAAAGCGCCCGGCTGCCCCATCGCCAACATACTGACGAATGGCCTCGTTTCCTGCGTAGATCTCATGTTCCTCGTTAAAGTAGAGCACCGACCGCATCAACTCCCCGGTACCATCGTTGCCATCCACAGCTACCACCTCGACCGTGCCGTTCCGGTAGACCGAAAGCGCCGAATTGGTTGTACCAAAGTCAATGCCGAATACTATTTGCAATTATAATTCCTCCAACGGCTCAAAAGCCTTATTATATTTCACTGCACCATCATCCCGCTCCATTGTATCCGTGGGATCATCGGAATTGCGGCTGAACATGGGCAACAGGGGCTTTTTAAACAATCCGTAAATAAACGCAGTAAAGCCCGCGAAATTGCGGGCTTTATGATTTTCAGAGGAGGACGTTTGAAAAGAAAATAATTTCCTGTCCCCGCAGCGGTCATCAGGTTTACCTCAAGACAGCAAAACAATTGCAGTTTCGAAGTATGCAGGCTCAGTTCCCTACTACGGTTTCTGTGCGGATTACCTTTGCCAGATCACGGCTCACAGCAAGGAGTGCCCGGCCATAGGCTGCCACCAAAGGATCATAGCCTTCCGCACTCACCGGCTCACGAACCAGTGAATGTCCGGTTTTGAGAACACCTCCGCCGGCTCGTCGCAAAGACCAGACGGCCTCGACAGTAACAGCCTGCCCCGGCATCGATTCAAAGCGCTGTATGTCCACAAAAACACGGTACTCTGGATTTGATCCCGAATGCTGAAGATAAGACGACACACTGTTCGATCCAAGCAACCGCCCCAGGCTCTCCGCGATGAGACGGGGAATCTCACTCTTGAGAGGCTCAGCCCAACGGTGCGTTTCCAGGATGTCCACACGGTTGGCAGCAACGCGTACCACGAACTGCGGTCTGTCTACCACCTCGGGGAGCGTGACCGGTCCGACGGCAATCTCCGGAACAACCGAAATTGCAGCCACATCCTCGACCTGCGCTGCAGGTTCCAATGTATAAAATGATACCCGCGGCGATCTGCTGCAACCACCTATGGTTATTGCCAGAAGCATGATTAACGGCAAATAATATTTAAACAGACAAACAGCAAAACTACGCATCATTGTTTGTCCTCCTGCTTACCGCGGACCAGAGATTCCGGATGTTGTTCCAGATAATCGCCGAGTACTCGAAGCGACTGGGCAGCACGAGACACTTCACGCAGTGTCTCGCGCAGATCCAGCTGTACCGGTGCATCGCTGGCAAGAACCTGATTCGCGCCACCCAGAGTCTTGCGCGCCTCTCCCAACGTCTTTCTTACATCCTCCAAAGATTGACGCGTCTCCACCAGCACCGAGCGTGCCTCCGGAAGGACCGTACTGTCTACGTTATTCAAGAGCTTCTCGGCACTCTTCAGTGTGACGTCAAAAGACTGTATGGTCTTTCTTGTGTCGCGGACGAGTTCCTCGAACGGAATTTTTTCAATCTTTTGGACAATATGCATCAGTTTCTTCTGCAACTGGTCCATGGAACCGGGGACGGTAGGAAACCTGGGCGGGTTTGTACTCCAGTCAATTTTTGCCGGAGGGGCCTTGGGAAAGAAATCCAGCGCGACAAACAGATGCCCGGTCAACA
>JBAYTT010000166.1:0-9020 GCA_041675485.1 Pelobacteraceae bacterium
ACCCCTTCCCGCTCCCTCCCCTGGATGGTTTCAAAATATTCATCGCCGGGGTCGAAGTCATAGAAAAAGCGGGAGATTGGGGCTTTCCGCCAGTCCACGACCAGGGCCCGGTTGTCGTACGAAACAAAGCCCTGCTTGCCAATGAGATATTCCCTGGCGCCAATCTTTTTATCTGCGTCGTTGATCCCGACAATCCCGAAGTACGGGGAGTCGGTCATCTGGAAGGAGGTGAGATATTTTGCCGGGTCAAACTTGTCATTCTCGATGAGCTTCTCGGTCAACGAGTTTTTTTCATGCCAGTTCACCGATTCGAGACGATCCTTCTCCAGCTCGCTCGTGTAGGCGTTGTGACGGGCGATTTTTACCCTGTTCTGCCGGGCTGTCTCCTCAACGGAGGTGAGCACGTCAGCCAGGCGCTGCTGTTCCTGCACAACTATGTCAAATTGCGGTTGTTCACTCATATGCAAACCGAAGCCAATCCTGCCTTTTATTGAAATGTGGTATGTGTGATGCCTCTGCAGGCAAGCGAAAGGCTCGGGATTACGGGGTTACCCCCTTTTCCAGAGCCTCGGGATGGAACTTTTTATTATTTTCTCGTCTGTTTATACGTCATACCCGGCTCTGCTGTCAATGTGTCAGCCCCATCGCTGATAGTACCGGCATAGCCCTATCCTGCCCAGAACCCGGCAACATCACTCAGAATACTCTCCGACACCAGCTCGGACACATTCGACTCGAACCAGTCAGCCGGCATCGCCTGGCTGTAACCCGGTTCAAGAAACCTTCGATCCATCAGGACGATAATTCCCTTGTCCGTTTCCGAGCGGATTACCCTCCCGGCGGCCTGAACCGCCTTGGCCATGGCGGGAATCGTGTAGGCATACTCGAAACCGGCACCGTACTTCTGCTGGTAATACGCCCGCATCTGCTCCCGTTCCAGATCGAACGTGGGGAGTGGCGGGCCGACCACGAAAGCCCCTATCACCGCTTCACCCGCATAGTCCACTCCCTCGGAAAAGGAGCCTCCCTGCACGGCAAAAACGATGGTCGGCACGTTTTGGGAGCGCAGACGCTCCACAACATCCTCAACCCCGGCCGCTTTCATGCCCCGCTCCTGCCTCACTGCGGTGAAGCCGGGCGGCGCTTGAAAGAGATTAGCGACACGCTCAAGAAATACAAAGCTGGGCAGAAAGACAAAATAGTTCCCCGTTCGCACAGCCGTGATCCGCTGCACGGCATCGGCGATCTTTTCGTAGTTGCGTTCGCGGTGGCTGTAGCGGGTGGATATCTGGGGAATGATCAGCAGCTTGCGCCGCTCGCGTGGAAACGGACTTTCAAATTCCGCCGTTTTCACTTTGCCACCGTCCAGACCGGAAAGGCGCACGTAATAATCAAATGGTTTCAGAGTCGCGGAAAATCCAGCAATTTGATCATACTCCTTATAGCACTCCTTCAGCATTTCCGAGGCATCGCAACAGGTGATTTTCACCGTGCCGCCGGTTGCATGGGGATAAAACGTCGTGAAAAACTCCTGCCGGTCGGGATCACCGGCCAACTCCAGGGTCTCGGTAAATCCCGCCCAGTAGTAGCAGAGGCGCAGGATCACATCCTGGTTCGCTATCTCCACGCCGGAGTCGAGGTAGCGGGAGAGGAAGGCGCTGAGCCGGACATGCTGATCACGGAAGTACGACATCGGCGGCTCGATCCGCTGCGGCTTGTCGTTCTCTCCTTTCCGGCACGCTGAAACCGCCTTCAGGCAATCGTCCAGAAGCTCCTCGGCCTCATAGCGGAAACGCGCGTTCGCCTGCCGGATCTCGTCGCGCATGTTTTCCAGGATGACGGACGAGAGCGCCGGAGAATAGTAATCCATGGCCCGGCCCGGAAGATTATGCGCCTCGTCGATCACCAGGTTCGGCCTTCCGGTCTGATCAACACCGAGATCCGTCATACGCCCCAGCGCCGAAAGGGGGGCAAAGACATAGTTATAATCGCAGATAACAATGTCCACCTCACGGGCGCTGTCCAGTTGCAGCTCGAACGGGCAGACCTGGTACTGCTCGCCCAGCTCGCGGAACGTGCGGGCCTTCAGCTTCCGTTTCCTGGCCAGCAGGTCGAGGACGCCCTGTTCCTGCACCTTGCCGTAATAGTCGCGGGCATACTCGCAGTAATCGGGATTGCAGAGCGGTTCGTTCTTGAAGCAGATCTTCCCCTTGGCGGTAATCGAGAGGGATTTGAGTTTGGCGCCGGTTTCCTGAAAACGGGTCACCGCATCCTCGGCAACCGAGTGCTGGCTGTTCTTCGGCGTGACGTACACGACCCGCTGCCCGCGCCCCAGCGCTTCCTTCAGCACCGGATAGAGCACGCCGACGGTTTTGCCGAGCCCGGTCGGCGCCTGGATGAGCATCGGGTGCTTCTCTGCCATGAACCCTTCGATGGTCTGCATGAGTTCGATCTGGCCGGAACGGGGGTTTTCAAAAGGAAAGGTAAAGGAGGCAGCCACCTTGCGGCGCCGGGCGGCACGTTTTTCGGCCTTGATCGCCTCGACCACCAGTTCGTCAAGGCGAAGGTCAAGCCACTGCTCGTAAAGGGGAAGGTCAAGCACGACGCCCACATCGTCACTATCACCGCTACGGGAGGAGACCAGGTGAAAGGAGAGCGTCGGGAGGATGCCCTGTTCGCGCCAGTGGAAGTAACCGTAGGTCAGCAGTTGCAAGCAGTACGGGTGATCCAATGAGCCGTCAGCCAGACGCTGCGCCAGCTCCCGGATGTTGAAGGTGGTTTTGATCTCCTCGATCCGGGGAGGATCGTGGCGGAAGAGCCCGTCCATCCGTCCGTCGATCCGGAACGAGTACCCTCCCCGCTCGAACACGCAGCTGACCGGCACCTCCGCCTGATACAGGGGATCGATCCTGGCCCGCTGCTTCTGCACCCGGACGTGTATCTCCTGCCCGTCGGCTGCCGAACGGTTGTAGCCCGAATGCGCCTCGATGCTGCCGGAGCGCGGCGCAGGCACGGCAAAGTCACGGAGCGGTATGGTTATCAGTTTGGTCATGTGTTATTGCCGGTCATATCTTCTGCAGGGTCTCAAGCCACTCCCGGATGAAGAGGTCGATGTACTCCCGGCTGATGGCGCTGGAATGGGGCGTGATCAGCACGTTTGACTGTTCCCAGAGAGGCGATGCCGGGTCCAGCGGCTCTCTCGCAAACACATCCAGCCCTGCGCCCGCCAGCGGACCGTTGTTGAGGGCATGCAGCAGGTCATCCTCTCGGTAACAGTTGCCGCGCCCCAGGTTGTACAGGCACGCTCCCGGCTTCATGGCGCTGAAATGCCGGGCCGTAAAGATAGCGTCGGTGTCACTCTCCCCCGGCAGAAGAAAGACCACGTGATCAGCAGAGGGAAGCTCCTCTTCCAGCCCGTCAAAGGTAATTATCCTATCAACATGAGGATCACCCTCACTTCCAGCCAGAGATCGTCTGACCCCGGTCACGCCAGCCCCGAACGCCTTCAGCAACTCCGCCATGGAGCGCCCCAGCGACCCATACCCGACGATCAGCACCCGCTGGTTGAACAAGCCGACACAGCTGCTGTAATCAAGGCGCCCCCATCTGCGGCCGGCCTGATCGGCGAGCGACGCGCCGATGCGCCGGTTGAAATGGAGCATCATCGACAGGAGGCTCTCGCGCATGATGCGGCCGTGGAAACTGCCGTAACAAGTTTTCACTCTCCCGGACGGATCACCGGCAACCCAGTCATGACCGGCGGCGGGGGTAAACAGCGCCTTCAGTTGTGGCGCTTGTGCGTACCATTCCGGCTTGAATGCCCACACCAGGGCGCAGTCGACTTCGGGGAGCTGATCCATGAAGTCGCCGGTGCCATCGGCAACGGAAATGCGGACAGCCGGGAGGGCCGCACGGATTTGATCAATGTGGCGTGGTTTGAGCGAGAAGGCATCGACGTTGTTATGAAGATGGATGAGGAGATTGGTTATGTTCATGGCGTGCTCCGGAAACTCCCCATGCATCAATACACCGTATCGTGATCGCCGACGTTCACCGGAATAATCTCCTGGTCTTTAATCAGGAATTCAAGAGTGATGCGATAGGACAGGTTGATTGAAACCGAGTGCAAACCGGTCAGCCGTCCTGACAGCGGGTGCAGGCGCAATGAGGGGTGGTAAGGGTTAACTTCAAGCAGTTGCAGGGTTTTCAGGTACTGTTTTTCAAGCTCGGGATGGCGTTTGATGAAACGCAGGGCACGCTTTTCATACTGTTCGGTAAAGACCAGCGTCCAACTCATCAGGCAGCCTTCAGGCGGGCCAGGTGATCTTCGGCACTCCCCTTGACAAAGCGGCCTTCGGCAAGATCGGCACGGGTCTGGGCAAGAGCGGATTCCAGTTCACACTCGCGCAGGTAATTATAACGATCCATATCAATCACAACAAAGCGCTCCTTGCCGCGCACGGAAATAACCGCTTCCGGCTGGGTGGCAAGCAGCGCTTCAATGGCGGAAACACCTTTAATTTTCAGATCATTGGCAGATATATGCGGCATTTGCAGCCTCCGTAATATTCTTTACAACTCATTCAATCATACTATTAAGAGTGCTGTCAATGATGTTGTTTCGGGCAACTTTAAAGTTTGAAAGAGTCGTGCAAGGTTGGCGGAATTATGAAAACAGGAATGGTTACTGATCAGCCACCATTTGCATGCAAACCTGAAAAGTCGGTTAACCACGGATACACGTAATAACCTGTCAGGTTTACTATCTATTTGTTTTTATCCGTGTTCATCCGATTCATCCGAGTTCCAAATGGTTTTACAAACATGTGTGGAAGGAACTGTCAATGCTCAACAAATTGAAGACCGACTCCTTTGGAATCTATCCTGACGACCTTGCAAAGATATTCGACAACAGATATCAGCAATACATGCAGCGTACCCACATCTCCGATATGTAACGTGCTTTGATCCAAGCCATTCATTTCAATTGAAGCGCCTATAGTTGATATATTATCAACGATACAGTCATATTTCGCGCCGTTAATATCCAGACTGCATTTCGTTACGATGTTGACTCTCTCGTCATTTCGAGTTTTATCAAACATGTTATTCCCCGATCCATGCGTTACGCTCAATCCTGCTTTCTAATTATACGCTCCCGGATAAAAAAATACCGACTTTCGTAATACGGATAACGTGATAACCGCAGCCACCTGGCCGGTAAATCAGGAATGGTAGTTAGCCACGGATACATGGGATGAACACGGGTGAAATCTGAGCCTGTCGGGGTTACTATCTTTTGCTTTTATCCGCGTGTATCCCATTCATCCGAGTTCAAATGCTTTAAGTGATTTTTACCGGAACGAACCGCGCCCGCCCGGCTGCCAGCGCATGGCCGGGCAGGCGCTGAAGCGTTTCTGGTGTTCGGAGCAGAGCACCTGGCCGTTGAAGCGGGTATTGGCGAGGCAGAAATCGCGTTCCTCCTCGCTGATCTCCTGCCCGCAGAGAGCGCATGTTGGCTGGTTCTGGTCTGTCATGATTCAAGCGTCCCGACAGAACGGTTCAGCAGTTCTTCCCGCGCTGTCCGGTAGTGGAGATATTTCATGGGAGTAGAATTCAGGCTGCCGGCAACAGTAAATGGCGATTCATCCATTTCGATCAGATATGATTTGGCAATTGCCACATGATCGTTTATCGAGCCGAGCAGGCTCCGATCGCCGGTCTTCGAGAAGCTGACAGTTGCAGATCGGGGGACAATAAAGCGATGAAAAAGAAAAGGAAGGTCGTCATCGGTCATGTAATCGCGCAGTGTTGACAGTAGACGGTCGATAAAAATTCCACCATCTGTGATTCCCCGCCCATACATGAGGACGGTATACAGCGTCGCACTATTCACTAAAATAACGTATTGCGTCCGGTTCGCAGTGAACAGATGGCCAGTCCAATCCGAAAAAATATCCGGATCACGGGGAAGAGCGTTTGTCGGAGACTCCCCGAGTTTAGCAGCAAGTTTCTGTGTCAAACGGATGATCATGTAAGCCCCGGTTGTTAAGTCAGATGCTGTCAATTGGTCTCATATCGGGGGGTGCCCCCGATTCTGTTGCTCAATTTCTTCAAGTCGAACCACAAGTTGATCCGGTTCCCGAAGTTCATACTCCCAGACTGTTATCACCCGCCAGCCCAGCCGTTCCAGATCGGCCTTTACCTGCCTATTTCTTCTCATCGCCGGGCAGTTCTTTTGGCAGATAATTCTGTTTGCTGACGATGCTTCTGCCCAGCTCCTTTTCGGTTTCCCTGCGGGCCGTACCTGCTACGTTTCCGCCCCGTTTGGCCACCTTTTTGTTTTTCTCTAAGGTATCCGGTTTTTCGGTCTGCGATATCTCGGTTGTAACCTTTTCGCCCAGCATGGTGAAGATCAGTTCCAGGTCGGTCATGTGATCGCGCAGGTTTTCGTTTTTTCTGGCAAGCCCTTTCAGTTCCTTGTGTTCTGAAGGGGTAATGCCGAACGTGGCCTTGGCGATTTCGGCGGTCAGAATACTGAAGTCACGCTCCGTACTGATTCCCCGTTCCTGCCACTCATCGGTCAGGTTCTGGCGGATGGCGATGCCCCGCAAGCGCTTGTCTATCCAGTCTTTCGGATACCCTTTCTGCTCGTAGAGTTGCTTCATCCGGTCCTGCGCAAGTTCGGGGTTTTCGATCTCCTGAATCCGCTCATAGCCCACCTGAGCAAGCCATTGTTTGAACGGCTCGGCTTTGGGAGAAGGGATGGATTGGATGATGCGGAACATTATTTTTGTATTTGCGCAGTCTGTCCTGTATTTTTTCCCGTCAGATGCTTCGAGTTTCAGTCCGTGACAATTTGTCACGACCTCACTTCCTTCCCGATTAAGTCGTTGCTTCAACTTTCTCCAGTAGGCTCCGGCATCCAGGCTGTCAGTCAGCACTCCACAAACATCCACAACCGAGAAATACCATTCGTCGTTATGCCAAATTCTACGGATAAATTTACTTTCAAAAACTACCAGTTTGTTGTGATCCATGGGTTAATTCCTATCTCTGTGGATTCATTTTTCTCAAATCGCCGCAACACTCTTTTCCACAAACGACGCATAGACAAATCGGCAACCTTGTGCCGATGCCAGAAACAACCATGAACGAATATGACCGTTTTTTACGGATTTACAAAATAGACGGAACTGCTCCCGCAATCAGCGCATTCACGAAAGAACTTCTTACCTTCCTTCCGAATCCGTTCATTATGGCCAATTGTGCCACACGCGATTTTTATTGGCGTGTTGCCATCACACTCCCCACACTTGAAGTAATAGCCAAACTTCCCATACATAATTTCAGTTTTTGGGCTGTTACATTTTCGGCACACCAAAGCATCTTTGCTTTCATGAACAGCAGGAGAATATACAGGTGCTAGTGGGGCAGCTACTATCGGAGCAGGTGGCACAATCTGGCTGATTTCGGCGACCTTAAGACCGAACTTTGCGGCATAATCAAAACTTGCCGGCTTATGTAACGCTATCAGCTTTTGCCCAATATCGATGATTGTATCGAGTGAAACAATGCGTGCAAGGTTGGTAAAAACATCCAGTACGCCATGCTTATCAAACTGGTTCTCTATTGTTTTCAGAAGAACATCAGATTTGATTATGTGGCTGGTATCAAATTTCTTTGGGCGATCAATACGGGCTTTAGGCGACACCAGGACATAGGAATGAAGGGTGGGCGATAATTTCATACCGGCACGAGTTGGCAATTCAATATGTTCGAAGACTTCTTTCAGTACGGCAATATGCCGCTCGTTTTGTGCAAGGGGTGAGGCCATACCATCAAAGTTTTTCTTAAAACTGTTCCACTGTTTAAACTCGCCTTCTTCGGTTATCTGAATTCCGGCATGGAAATGTTTGGTTTCAAGTACGAAGCAGTTCAGTGTGCGGTGAATCAATAGATGATCAATCTGAGCAACCCTGCCATTGATTTCAAGCCGAAGATCATGGATAACTACGGTGTTTTCGGCATCCTTAAAATCAAAATCAATCAGATATGCAGACTCACTTTCACCCTTTATCCCTGCACGTAAGAAACGCAGTTCTTGTTCAACTTTGGATTTTCGATCAGCTGGCGCAGTCTTTATCAAGCGCTCAAGCTCTTCTATGTCGCGTTCTCTGCTATCAGCATTTTTTAAAATCATTATTAACTCCTTGAGGTGATCACGCCGCAATGCACCAGGTCCAGCACCGCCAGCAGTTGGAGAGGCTTGTGCGGGGCCTTGTGTTTGGTGGCGTCGGTCCAGGTCGCGCCGGGGGCGCGATTGAGGGAGGCGAAGTGTTTTATGGAGGTGGTGAGTTCTGTCATTGCTTCTTTCTGGCTTTATTTTGCCAATCTGACTGTCTGCTACCGAAGGGTTTCTTCCAGTCTTCTGGCCTCCACGACGCCTAAGCTAACCAACGCAGCAAGCAATCTATCTACGTCAAGCCGCACCGCCTGTTTTGAATCAAGCAGAGCTGGTTCCAAGCGCCAAACGCCCTCGATCAGCACGCATACACGGCGCCCAATATCGTGGTCTATCCAGAAGTAGGTGTCATCTGGATAGCTTCTCAGCCAAGCCATAGCCGCTGCGACTATAAACGGCAAATGGCTCGACTTCGGTGTGACTTCAATTAGGTTTAAGGTCATGACTGCGACAAAATGCGAAGGCCCACTCTCGGCAAGAATTCCCAGCACTGGAAGAAAGAGATCGAGTCGATCAGCACCGAGTGGAAGCAAGTAGCATTTGGGTGGCTGATTGAACAAGTAATTATTAAAAAACATTGTGGCAATCGCTGGCCCGAGATGCATCTCAATGGAAGCTGAGCGGGTGCCACCCAGCCGCTGCCAACCACGACTCGTCATCAGCCTTTGAGCAAGCGCGTTTCGAACGCTAACGGCAATATCCTCGTGCATGACGCCAATATTAAAATAAACAGCATCCACGCTTTGCAGAAACTCGCTAATTACATCAAAAAACG
>JBAYTT010000167.1:0-9010 GCA_041675485.1 Pelobacteraceae bacterium
AGTTTCTGGAGTCTGATGCAGGAAAAGCGCAAAGCCTGGTCAAACACGTGCTACTTGCAACGTTCTGCAAAAACTTCCGAAACTGTGTGCCCGAGTCGTTTATCACAGGCACAAAGCGGGTGTCAAGACAATTCACACCGAACAAGATACCTTCGTTAACGTACTAATTATGGCGCCTTCAATTCCTCATTTTTACTCTGCAGTTTTTTTACCAGTGCTTCGTAGCCGTTGGAGGTAATGATTTTGTTGAACTGGCTGCGATAGTTCGACACAAGGCTCACACCTTCGATAACAACATCATACACCATCCACTTGCCATCATGCTTGAACAGCCGGTAATCAAGCGTAAACTCGTCGCGGGCCGCGGTGACAACCTTCGATTTTATCACGGCATGGTCATTCTCTAGCATTTCTTTGATATAGACGATTTTTTCATTGTTGTAAGATTCAATTTTTCCGGCGTACGAATTTTCCAGCAGAGTAGCAAAGAGATCAGCAAACTGCTTTTTTTCTGCCGCGGTACGGACATTCCAGTGTTTACCAAGTGACCGCTTTGCCATTTCCGAGTAGTCAAAAATGGTGCTGATGGTTTTCTTGAGGGCTTGGCGTCGCTTCGCCTCATTTTTTTTCATTTCTTTATCCGCGACGATCCGTACAACTTCATCGACGGTCTTTTTTACATCATCGGTCGGGGTCGCCCACGCAACCGAGGTCATGTACAGTGTCGCAGTCAGTAACAGTAAGATTCGTTTCAGCATGACATCTCCTCCGGATTATTTTTCAAGAGTGCGCAACGGTTCATTAGTAGCATAGTCCAGATTTGCCGCAGCAATACGATAATTGTAGATTGATTTGAAAAAATCGGCCCGCATGCTGGAATACGCTTGAAGCGCCTCGAAGATATCCTTGGCGGGGCCCATGCCGAAGTCAAAGTTTGCTACTGCGGTAACCGTCCATTTTTTTGCGTTCAGGTACGCTCCGCGCGTTGCAGCCGCACTGTTTTTTGCTTCTATCAGATCCAGGTAATACTTCTTGACCTGGAGTGGGATGTTGGCATCGGCAAAATCCTTGGTACTGAGCAGACGGTTGTATTGAGCGCGTTCACCTGCCACTTTGGCGCCGGTGATGCCGAAATCGAGTTTCCACCGGGCCCCGAGAGCAACGCCGGCATTCAGGTGATTGAACTGATCGTTGATATAGGGATTTTGAATACGGTCACGCTCATCCGCATAGGCCCAGGAGAAGAGGGCGCCAAGAAAAATGTCGGGGTAATAGTTGGCCTTGGCGGCTTCAACGAGAGCCGAGCGTGCCTTGAGCCCCTCGGCTATTTGATAAAATTCCGGTCGCCGCTGCCGGGCATTTTCAAGATAGGTCTCCAGGGGAGGGATCGCGACATCGACAATCACAAGCCGCTCAGTGCCCGTTTCCAGTTGAGCGTCGATCGGCAGTCCCAAGCGTGCTCTCAGTGCTGCCAGGGCAAGCGCCTCTCCCTTCTTCGCTTCTTCGAGATATTTTGTAGCCACCCCGGAAAAAGCATCAAGTTTATAGAGATCCATCTCATCAACCGTATCCGAACCCTGGTTCAGGAGCTTTTGGGCTTTTTCACGAGCCCTGATAAGGATTTCCTCAACTTCCAGCACCAGTTCCTTCGTTTCGCGCGCCAACAACAAACCATAATAGTATTCGTGGACTTTAAGTACGATCTCGTTGGCTCGTTGCTGTTTGCGGGAGCGATCAACTTCGATGCCGTGTGTGGCTGCCTTCATGTTTTCGGAAATCTTACCGAAGGTGTAGAGTGGCTGGATAATTGTGGCGTCAGCGCTGGCAAACCAGGTAAGTGCATTGAAGCTGAAGGGTTTGTCAGTGTTGATTGTAGGGGAAATATCCTGGCGGTAGGCAATTGGAGCCGGCCCGACCAGCGTTGTCAGCTCCAGCTTTGGATATTGATACGATTTCGCTTCGTCCAGCTTGCTGGAGGCAAGGGCAATATCACTTTGTGCTTCGCCCAGTTCGGGGGGGGCTTTCAAAGCCATACGTACACAGTCATCCAGAGTCAAAACATATTTTTGTGCCGGATTTTCGGCAGCAAGAGCTGCGCCGGTACAGGCAAACAGTGTCCAGGCAACCATGCAGGTACTCAATAATGATTTCATCGCTACATTCCTTTGGGTATGGATGTTACTTGACATTGCCGTGAATAAATTTGCTGACGAGTTCCTCAATGTCGATTGCCGACTCGGTCTCGTGAATAGTGTCATTGTTCTTCAACACTTTATCTGAGCCTCCCTGCTGAAGTTTGATGAACTTATCGCCAATAATCCCGCTGGTGCGCACTGATGCAATTACATCGTCGGAGATTTTAACCCCGGTTTTTATTTTAAGCAGGGCCAGAGCACGGTCACCACTTTTGGGATCAAGGGATATCTTGTCAACCTTCCCGACTTCAACTCCCGCGACCTCAACCCGTGCCCCCGGTTTCAGCCCCGAAACGGAGTCAAAGCGGGCGGTAACGGAATAAAAATCGCCGCCGATAAGTTCCATTTTGCCCAGTTTGATTGAAACGTATCCCAGGCAGAGGATTCCGATCAGCATAAAGGAGCCAACCATCATTTCCAGTTTTACCATGTTCATATCTGACCTCGTAACTACACCATCTGGATCGGGCCGTCGAGACTGCCGCTGATAAACTGCCTGATCGCCGGATCGGTAGAATTAATAATCTCATTCGGAGTGCCGTGCTGCAGAATCTTGCCGCGGAACAACATTGCCACGTTCTGGGCTACATCAAAAATTTCCGGGATCTCGTGCGAAACAATCACCGCGGTAAAGCCGAACTTGGCGTGGGTATCCTTGATAAGCTGGTGAATCGCCCGCTTGATGATCGGGTCGAGGCCGGTGGTCGGTTCGTCAAACAGGATGATTTTCGGGTTGAGTACCACCGCCCGTGCCAGGCCAACCCGTTTTTTCATGCCGCCGGAGAGCTCGTCCGGGAATTTTTTCTCGATATTATTCAGTCCGACATCTTCCAGGGCAGCAATTACCTTGCTCCGGATCTCCTCTTTTGAAAACGAGGTCTTTTCCTCCAGCGGGAACGCAACATTTTCAAAAACCGTCATTGAGTCAAACAGGGCCACGTTCTGGAACAGCATGCCGAACTTTTCCCGGATCCGGTTCAACTCGGAGCGGCGCAGATTGAGAATGCTCTCGCCATCAACCTCGACAGCTCCGCTGTCAGGCTCCAACAGGCCGATCAAGTGCTTCAGGAGGACACTCTTGCCTTCGCCACTGGGGCCGATGATCGCGGTGATTTTGCCGTCCGGGATATCAAGATCAAGTCCGTCCAGCACTTTTTGCGTGCCGAATGATTTATGTACATTTCGCATTGTGATCATGTCAGAGCAGCACCGAGGTAAGGAAGTAGTCCCATACAAGAATAATAACCGATGTCAATACGACCGACTCGGTCGTGGCTTTGGAAACCCCCTCGGCACCATGCCCGGCGTAGTACCCTTTATAGCAGCCGATCCAGGCGATGATTACACCGAAGGAAAATGATTTTACAAAACCGGAGTAGACATCGCGCCAGACCACCGATTTTTCCATCTCATAGAAATAAGCCCCCTGATTAACCCCCAGCAGTTTGACCCCGACCAGCCAGCCGCCGTAAATCCCAATGACATCAAAGATGGCGCACAACAACGGAAGGGAAATCATCGCGGCGATGAATTTCGGGGTGACCAGGTATTTGAAAGGATCGAGCGCCATGGTTTCGAGCGCATCGATCTGTTCGGTGATCCGCATGATGCCTATTTCGGCCGTGATGGCGCTGCCGGCCCGCCCGGTCACCATCAGTGCTGCCAGCACAGGGCCGAGCTCGCGAATCAGGGTAAGCGCCACCGCCGTACCGAGCAGCCCCTCGGAGCCGAATTTGGTCAGAGTGTAATACCCCTGCAGACCGAGAACCATGCCGGTAAACCCGGCAGTCAGCACGATCACGAACAGCGACTTCGTGCCGATAAAGCGCAGCTGTTTCAGAACGTGTACCAGGCTTCCCGGCCTCCGGAAAATCATGTAGAACGAATAGAGCAGAAACCAGCCCAATCGTCCCAGATCGCGCAAAATACCGATGGTTATGTGTCCAAGTGCTTGAACCACGCCAATCCTTTGATTACGGGTAATATAAATAAAATTTATACATCAATGATGGTAAAAAGCAAGGAGGAACTTGATTCCGAATAGCTTGAATTAAGGTGGAAAGCCTGTCAGTACGGCTCCCTATTCCACAACCAGTTCTCCGGCCCGTTTCCATCGTCGATGGACCCAGTACCAGTCAGCCGGGTGACGCACAATGGCATTTTCGATGGCTCGTGAATATGTCTGGACATCTGCTGCAATCCCCTGTTCGGAACTGTCCGCCGAGAAAACGAGTTCAGGCTGTATTTCAATAACATGCCCGTCCGCTTCGCGATGGATAAATGCCGGAACTACAGCGGTTCCTGACCTGCGCGACAAAAGGATCGGGGCCCTTGATGCCCATGCCTTGCGTCCGAGAAAATCGATGAGCGCACCGTCATCAGGAAAAACCGCCTGGTCCACCAAAAGGCCTATGATGCCGTTCTTGCGGATAACCGCCAGCATGTTCCGGAGCGCGTTATTCTTGTAAATGATCTGGTTGCCGTAGTTCAACCGCATTTTTTCGACCATGGTGTTCAGGTAGGGATTGTTCTGACGCCTGGCAACCACTGACATGGTGCTGTTGAAGCGCCGGGGTATTGACAGGGCAGCCAGTTCCCAGTTGCCGCAGTGTCCCGTAAGAACGATGACGCCCTTGCCGCGGGCTCTGGCGGCCTCCAGATGCTCCCACCCCCTGATCTCAACCCGTTCCAGCACATCTTTGCCCCGGCCGTGGTACAGACGGCATGTTTCAACAAATGACATTCCCAAATGACAAAACATCATCTGAACTATTTCCTCGGGAGAATCCGAAGGAAAATTCCAGTCAGCGTGTTTCTTCATGGCTGGAAGTGCAAGCCGGATATTTTCAACGGCTATGCGACGCCGCTTTGAAATCAAGAGAGCGCCCAGTTTCCCGATAAAGCTTCCGGTCGGGCGAACAAGGCTCGAAGGGAGAAGGGAAAATACGAGGGTAAAGAGGTAAAAGACCGCAACCTGAAGCGACCAGATAATTACTTTCATGTCAAAAACCAAGCTCCTGATTAAATATATGCAGTTATTTCACTGGGACGAGCCGTTAGGGAACAGCCCTTCGGTTAGCCTATTGGCCGCCTCCCAATGCCTTGTACAGGGTCACCAGGCTGGCCAGACTGGCCTGACGAGTGCTGATCAGCCCCTGCCGGGCTCCGTAGAGGGAGCGCTGGGAGTCAAGCACTGTCAGAAAGCTGTCCACCCCTTTGTCAAAGCGTGCCTGTGAGAGTTTATAACTTTCCGACGTGGCGTCAGTCAGCGACTGCTGGGCAGCAAGCTGTTCATCGATTGTGCCGCTCTGGGCCAGGGCGTCGGCAACTTCCCGAAAAGCGGTCTGAATGGCTTTCTCGTACTGGGCCACTGCGATGTCGCGATCAACCTCTGCCACCTTCAGGTTGGCCTTGTTGCTGCCGCCATCGAATATGGGGAGGGAGATGCGGGGAGCAAAACTCCAGGCAAAGGCTCCGCCTTTGAAGAGTCCGGACAGCTCGGTGCTGCCGAAGCCGACGGAAGAAACCAGGGTGATTTTGGGAAAAAACGCTGCCCGGGCCGCACCGATATTGGCATTGAACCCTTTAAGCTGACTTTCGGCCTGCAAGATGTCGGGACGGTTCAGCAGCACATCGGAGTGCAACCCCGGGGCAATATTTTTAAGCGATGTCAGCGATTCGGAAAGCGTCTGAGGCAGCAGATCGGACGGCACGGAGGAGCCGACCACGAAACTGAGCGCGTTCTCGTCCTGTGCCACCAGGGTCGAGTAACGGGCGATATCAACCTTGGCCGATTCCAGGGTTGTCAGGGCCTGGTTCAGGGTAAGCGAGTTGGAAACACCGGCGTCGAAGCGGCTCTTGATCAGCGTGTACGACTCCTGCTGGTTGGCAAGGGTGTCTTTGGCCAGCTGCAGACGTTCGCGGTCGGCGGCGTAGGCGAGCCAGGTTGCGGCTACTTGGGAAACCAGCGTCAGCTGAACACTCCGCTGCGCCTGCTCCGTGGCAAAGTACTGCTCAAGTGCCTGATCCTTCAAGCTCTGCACCCGGCCGAACAGGTCCAGCTCATATGAGAGAAGTCCGGCGCCAATAGTGTACTGGTGGGTGTTCATTGCACTTCCCGTTCCGGAAAGCGTTTCGGGAACCCGCTGGAAACTTGCACCGGCGGAGGCCTCAAGCTTCGGCAGCTGATCGGCGCTCTTAATCTGGTACAGCGCCCGGTAGCGCTCCATGTTGAGAGCCGCAACCCGAAGGTCGCGGTTGTTCTTGAGCGCCAGTTCAATCAGTTTGTTCAGCTTTGCATCGACAAAAAACTCTTGCCAGGGGATCGTTGCCACAGCTTTTTGCGCCGGCCCAGCAGTTGCAGCCGGAGCGGCTTGGGAACTCTGCCAGGCAGCGGGTACCGGCGCCGCGGGCTGGGAATATTTCGGGGCCAGCGTTGTGCAGCCACTTAGACAGAACACTGTCCCGAGCGGGAGGAAGAGGGTTTTTGTTAACCGTTGTATCTGTCGCATATCAATGTACCTCCGGAGAGCTGCTGGCAGCGCCAGGTTCCATGGCAGGCAGCTTGGTCGCTTTCTTCGTAAACAGCCGTGAGATCAGTACGAAGAAAAACGGGATGAAGATCAGGTCGATGAAGGTTGCCGAGAGCAGACCGCCGGTAACCGCGGT
Organism: Pelobacteraceae bacterium; assembly: GCA_041675485.1. Lineage (GTDB taxonomy): Bacteria > Desulfobacterota > Desulfuromonadia > Geobacterales > Pseudopelobacteraceae > JACRCG01. Next base: position 6,864 of record JBAYTT010000167.1, read on the forward strand.
GCCAATGGCGTTCTGGGCTGCCGCGCCGGCGCCTTTGGTAAGAGCGAGCGGCAACGTACCGAAGAAAAATGCCAGTGACGTCATGATGACCGGACGGAGTCTGATCTTGATCGCCGCCAGGGTGGCATCAACCAGTTCATGCCCTTCATGCATCTGTTGCTTGATGAACTGGATGATCAGGATAGCGTTCTTGGTCGAAAGCCCCACCGTGGTAAGAAGGCCGATCTGGAGGTAGACATCGTTGGGAAACATGCGCAGTTTTACCGCCGTTACCGCGCCCACAAGACCCAGCGGCAGCATCAGCAGGTTGACGAACGGGATGGTCCAGCTTTCGTACAACGCAGCAACCGCGAGAAAAACGACCAGCAACGAGATCGCGTAGAGCGCCGGCGCCTGGGCTCCTGCATTCCTTTCTTCATAGGAGAGGCCGGTCCATTCGTAGCCGATTCCCGCGGGCAGCTGGGCCGCCATCTTTTCGACCTCGGCCATCGCTTCACCGGTACTTATGCCCGGAGCGGCCTGTCCCAGCACCTCCACGGACGGAATGCCGTTGTACCGCTCAAGACGCGGTGAGCCGTATTGCCAGCGGGCGTTGGCAAAAGCCGAAAACGGCACCATCTCCCCCTTCTTATTGTTGACGTACCACCGGTTGATATCTTCCGGCACCATGCGGTAGCGGGCATCGGACTGGAGATACACCTTCTTGACCCGGCCGTTCTGAATGAAGTCGCTGACGTAGGAACTCCCCCAGGCGGTGGCAAGAACCTCGTTGACCTGCGACAGGGAGACCCCCAGGGCGCCGGCCCGCACATCGTCGATGTCGAGCTTGAACTGGGGCGAGTCATCCTGCCCGTTGGGGCGCACCGCAATCAGCTTGGGGTTTTTCATTGCCATCCCCAGCAGTTGGTTGCGGGCCTCCATCAGTTTTGCATGTCCCAGTCCGCCGCGGTCCTGCAGCTGGAAGTCGAAACCGTTCGCCACGCCCAGCTCGAGCACCGCCGGGGGGGAGAAGGCAAAGGCGAGGCCGTCCCTGAACTTGGAAAATGCGCCCATGGCCCGGCCGGCAATAGCCGCCGCCTTCATGTCCTTGCTTTTGCGAAGGTCCCAGTGCTTGAGCCTGACAAAGGCCAGCCCCATGTTCTGGCCGCGACCGGCGAAACTGAAGCCGGCGACGGTAATGACCCCTTCCACCGTCTTGGATTCCTTCTCAAGGAAATGCTGTTCCAACTGCCGTATGACCTTGATGGTCCGCTCCTGGGTGGCGCCGGCCGGCAACTGGACCTGGCAGATAATGAAACCCTGATCCTCATCCGGCAGGAATGAAGTGGGAAGATGCATGAAGACGAAAGCCATGGCGGCAACGATGCAGCCATAGACCACCAGATAACGGACCGGTTTGCCGAAAGAACGGCTGACAATCCCCTCGTACTTATTCCTGCTGAAGTCAAAAACTTTATTGAACCAGCGGAAGAACGGGCAGAACCAGCCGGACTCGCACGCTTCATGCCCCTTTGGGACCGGTTTGAGGAGCGTCGCGCAGAGGGCCGGGGTCAGGATCATGGCCACCAGCACCGACAAAATCATGGCGGAGATGATGGTGACTGAAAACTGGCGGTAAATGACCCCGGTGGATCCTGGAAAGAAGGCCATGGGGAGGAAGACCGCCGTAAGTACTGTGGCGATACCCCAAAGGGCGCTGGTAATCTGCCCCATGGATTTGATGGTCGCTTCCTTGGGCGGAAGCCCCTCCTCGGACATGATTCGTTCCACGTTCTCGACAACGACAATGGCGTCGTCCACCAGCAGGCCGATGACGATTACCAGCGCAAACATGGTCAGGGTGTTGATGGAGTACCCGGCTGCAGCCAGAACCCCCATGGTTCCCAGGAGCACAACCGGCACCGCGATAGTCGGGATCAGGGTGGCGCGGATGTTCTGCAGGAAGAGGAACATGATAACAAAGACCAGGAAAACCGCCTCGAGCAGGGTCTTGACCACCTCTTCGATGGATACCTTGACAAACGGCGTGGTGTCGTAGGGATAGACTGTCTTCATGCCGGCAGGGTAAAACTTAGACAACTCCACCATCTTGGCCTTGACTCTATTGGCGGTATCCAGGGCATTGGCCCCGGCTGCAAGACGGATTG
>JBAYTT010000168.1:0-8830 GCA_041675485.1 Pelobacteraceae bacterium
GACCCACATAAATCTCCACACCCATCTCTAGTTTCCTTTTTCTGCTACCTATTCTTTTACCCGAATAATAACGGCCTCAACTTTACTGATATCCACAACAGCGTCAAAATATTCCCGTCTCATCAGCTCTCCCAGATGGACAAGCTCCCTGGTTATGGTTATGACTTTGCCGGTCAGCTCCTCACCCCCCTGAAGTCTCAGCGTTACCCTCTTTCCCTTGCACCCTTCCAGAAGCTTCTGAATGGTGTCTCCAGATTTTACGGTAAGGGTGGGCAGAGGTTCGGCAAAGGCTGCGGTTGAGATATACAGAGAGGCCATAAAGAATAAAAGAATCAGACGTGAACGTAACATACGTAACTCCTTTCAGTTCGAGATAATGACTTGCCTGTACAATTCATCCAATTCCTGCCGCCTCAGACCATCCGCTTCAGCTCGTCAAGCAGGTTAAGCGCCTCCAGTGGAGTCAGGGTAGCAATATTGAGCTTTTTCAGGCGCTGCCGCAACTGGTCTTCGCTGGTTTCAAAAAGCGAGAACTGGGGCGACGGTTCACGAGACGGCTTCCTGCTGTTCTTGGCCAGACGCGGGGCACCTTCCTCGAACTCGCCGCTCTCCAGGTTGTGCAGGATTTCCTTGGCACGCTCGATGACATCGGCAGGCATACCGGCCAGGCGGGCCACCTGAATACCGTAGGAGTGCGAGGCCCCTCCGGGAATAATGGTGCGCAGAAAGATCACCTGGTCGTTCCACTCCCGCACCGCCACGGTGAAGTTTTTGATCCGTTCGCGGGTGGTCGCAAGCTCGGTCAGCTCATGGTAATGGGTGGCAAAGAGGGTACGACTCCGGCAGGTCGGCACGTCGTGGATGTACTCGGCAACGGCCCAGGCGATGGAGACGCCGTCGAAGGTCGAGGTGCCGCGTCCGATCTCGTCCATGATGATCAGGCTTTGGGGAGTGGCGTTGCGCAGGATGCCGGCCGCCTCCATCATCTCCAGCATGAAGGTGGACTGCCCGCGCGCCAGGTTGTCCCCAGCCCCGACGCGGGTAAAGATGCGGTCGGCGATGCCGATGCGGGCCTCGGTCGCAGGAACAAAGGAACCGGCTTGGGCCATGAGGGTAATCAGCGCCACCTGGCGCATGTAGGTCGATTTACCGGCCATGTTGGGACCGGTGATCATCAACAGCTGGTTGGAGTCGGCATCCAGCAGGGTGTCGTTCGGCACGAAGCGCTCACCCAGCTTCATCGATTCGATCACCGGGTGACGACCATCGCGGATATCGATAACGTCGGCTTCATCAACAAAAGGCTTGCAGTAGTTGCGCTCACCGGCCACGGTAGCCAAAGACAGAAGCACATCCAGCACGGCCAGACCTTCTGCGGTACGGGCGATCCGCTCGGCCTGGGCGGCCACCAGCTCGCGAATCTCCTGAAAGAGGGTAAACTCCAGGACGCAGATGCGATCTTCCGCCCCCAGCACCTTTTCCTCATAGTTCTTCAGCTCTTCGGTGATGTAGCGCTCGGCGTTGGCGAGCGTCTGACGCCGGATGTAATCGGCAGGCACATTGGCCAGGTTGCTCTTGGTGATTTCTATGGAATAGCCGAACACCCGATTGTAGCGGATCTTGAGGGTCTGGATGCCGGTGCGGGCCCGTTCCTGGGCTTCCAGCCGGGCGATGAAGCCCTTCCCCTCGCTGCTGATGGCGCGCAGTTCGTCCAGTTCGGCATGATAACCGGGGGCAATGATCCCCCCTTCGCGCAGCGAAAAGGGCGGGTTCTCGATAATGCCGCGTGACACCAGTTGGCAGAGGTCATCCAGCGGATCAATAGCGACGAGCAGCGATTGCAGCAGCGAGCTTCGTACCCCGGCAAGGCGTTCCAGCAGCGACGGCAGGTGAATCAGAGAATCGTGCAGCGCCCGCAGGTCGCGCCCTCCTGCGCTAGCCATGCCGATGCGGCCGTTAAGCCGCTCCAGGTCGGCGACGTTTTTCAGGCGGCCGCGCAGCTCTTCGCGCAACTCCGGAGACTCCAGCAGTTCCTCGACCGCATCGAGCCGGCGCCTGATCGGTTCCAGCTCGATGAGGGGATAACTGAGCCACTGCTTCAACCTGCGGGCGCCCATGGCAGTACCGGTGCGATCCAGACAGCCAAGCAGCGAACCGGCGCGCTTCCCCTCCGCCATGCTGGCGGTGATCTCCAGATTGCGGCGGGTGGCGGGATCGAGCGCCAGGTGCTGGCTGCGCCGGGACACCAGGAGGTCGCGAATGTGCGGCAGGGCCGCCTTGCGGTTTTCGCGCAGATAATAAAGGGCGGCAGCAGCGGCCAGCAGTGCGGATGGCGCACCATCCAGACCGAGCGCCTCGGCCGAGGCTGCACCGAAATGGTCGCAGAGCAAGGTCGTAGCATAGTCACGATCATAGATCCAGGCGGGGGCCTTTGATACTATCCGCTCACTCAAAAAAGAGCGTAGATCCGGTGGCAATGCTTCACGTTCGAGGGAATCGGAGATCAGGATTTCCCGAGGGTTTATCCCGACCGCTTCGGCCAGAGCGGCAACAGCTCCAACCAGTTCAGTTGCCCGGAACTCACCGGTAGAGACGTCCAGCCAGGCGCAGCCCCAGTTGCCATCCGGGTTCTCACAGAGGGCCAGAAGAAAATTGTTTTCGTCAGGGACAAGGCTCTCGGACTCGATCAGCAGGCCGGGGGTAACCACCCGGACAACTTCGCGCCGGACGATCCCCTTGGCCTGTTTCGGATCCTCAACCTGCTCGCAGATGGCGACCTTGTGGCCGGTTTCGATGAGCTTGGCGACATAGGGGGCGGCGGAGTGGAAGGGAATACCGCAAAACGGGATCTCGTCGCCGCTTCCCTTGTTGCGTGAGGTCAGGGCAATATCCAGAACACGGGAGGCCAGCAGAGCATCATCAAGAAACATTTCATAAAAGTCGCCCATGCGGAAGAAAAGGATCGCATCGGGATAGCCCGATTTGATCTCCAGATATTGCCGCATCATGGGGGTTTGCTCTGCCATGTCTCGTTAGACCTCTCGTACTGAAATAGTGACTGGTTGTAGCATACGGAACCAGGCATTTCAAGGCGGAGCAATATGTGATATTTACTCATGGCGCTTGCACTTGTATACATTAGTGATAATATGTACGATTAGACAGAGAAAGACCGGAGGAACAGACCCTCACACAATGATTAATCTCTCCCTTCGTAATAAATTCATATTCGGTACGGCACTTTTGATTTTGTTGGTCGGAAGCGCGCTCGGTCTTTTGGTGCGGCACGAGCTTCATTCCCGTTTTGAAGATGAGGTTCTGAAGCGCGGCCTTTCTGTTGCCCGCTATATCGCCGAAGCAGCCGAAATACCGCTGATTACCGAAAATAAATTCAGCCTCGATCAGCTCGTCAACGACTACCGAAAACTTGATAAGGATATCGAATATATCTTTATCGTATTGCCCGACAATGCGCTTACAGCCCACTCGTTTGGCTCTGAAATCCCTCAACAACTGATCAAGGAGTCGCTTAAAGCGGCACGCAACTCAGATCAGACGATCACCCTTGAAACCAGTGGGGGGCGAATCTATGATATTTCAAAGCCCATTCAGGGGGGATCACTCGGATCGGTTCACATCGGACTGTATGAGTCGCTGATTGACAGGAACGTTGAGGGGGTTTTGATGCGGATGCTGCCGTTTGTCCTCGTCATTCTGATCCTCGGCATAGCTGTCGCAATCGTGTTCGCATCGGCAATTACCCGCCCGATAGCTCTTCTGACCCGCGCAGTCGAGCGCTTGAGCAAGGGAGAACTCAATGAATCAATCTCCATTTCTTCGCACGACGAAATAGGACATCTGGCAGCAGCATTCAACAGCATGACCGACAAACTACGCACGACAACCGTTTCGCGGGAATACATGGAAAAACTTATCGACAGCATGAATGATGTGCTGATTGTAATTTCTCCGGACGGGGTGATTCAAAGCGTAAACCGTGCCTTTTGTGAGCTTTTTGGGGATCAGACCGATGCCGTCGTGGGACATCGGCTGACAGAATTTGAAGGACCGGAGACGTCCTTATGCCTGTTTTCGGCGTTTTCACAAGCCTTGCAGCAGGGCCAGATCCATGGTGTTGAGAGCAAATGCCGCACCGCAAGCGGAGAAATTGTGCCAATGCTCTATTCACTGGCGGTAATGAAAGATGAGGAGGGTCATCCACAGGCGGTAATCTGTGCAGCCCAAAACATCAGCAGTCTGAAAAAAATTCAGGATGCGCTGCAGCAGAAGCAGGCCGAACTGGAAGAGGTCAATCGGAACCTGGAAGAAATTGTTGCCTCACGCACTGCTGAACTGGCGATTGGAAACGAAGGTTTGAGAGCCGAGGTTGCCGAGAGACAGAGAAAAACTGAAGAACTGAGAGCTGCCCGCGATCTCGCCGAATCGGCAAGTCGCGCCAAATCGGAATTTTTGGCAAACATGAGCCATGAGATGAGGACCCCGCTCAACTCAATCATTGGCGGAACGGAATATCTTGACTCGGCAGAGTTGAGTGAAGATCAGCAGCGCTGCCTTACAATGATTCACCATGCAGGTGACAGCCTGCTGGTACTGATCAATGACCTGATCGATCTTTCCCGCATAGAAGCCGGACAGCTTGAAATTGTCAACCGGCCCTTCAACCTTCAACAGACACTGGAACGAGTCATCCAGATGGTTGGACATGACGCGGAACGCAAAAAGCTGGAACTTTCCCTGAATTGTGCTCCAACGATGCCGCAGGTTGTGAAGGGGGATCAGATCCGGCTTCAGCAGGTTCTGGTCAATCTGATCGCCAACGCAGTAAAATTCACCGAAGGTGGCGGATCAGTTTCCGTTACAACATCTTCCGCGCCATCTGAAAACAACAGGTTTCCGGTAACGTTTGTAATCAGGGATACCGGCATCGGTATCGACCCGAATAAACTCGATATGATTTTTGACAGTTTTTCCCAGGCAGACACATCAATCACGCGACGATTTGGTGGAAGCGGGCTTGGCCTTGCCATCAGCCGCAAGCTCGTGGAAGCGATGGGTGGTACCATGCTGGTTGAAAGTGTACCGGAAGTGGGGAGCTCCTTCAGCTTCACCGTACCTTTTTTCAGCACGCTGGATGAACCGGAAAGAAGCTCCAAGTCGAGTGGACCGGAAACCAGACAGATAACGACAGCAGGAACAGACCTCCATACAGACAGCCCCAAACGTGTGCTGCTGGTGGATGATTCTCTGGAAAACAGAGAATTGATGAGACTGCTTCTTCACTCGTTTCCCATGGAACTGCATGAAGCCGGAAACGGTCAGGAAGCACTTGATCTATTTACCGTAAACAGGTATGACTTGATTTTTATGGACATCCAGATGCCGGTTATGGACGGCTTCACCGCCACGCGCATGATTCGCAGGCATGAAGAATTCTCCGGACGCCGGAGAACTACCATCATTGCTCTCACTGCTCACGCCTATGAATCAGATATTGAAAAATGTCTTGAAGCCGGCTGTGATGACCACGTCGCAAAACCATTCAAAAAACGGACGCTGCTGGATTGCCTGGCTCAACACCTCATTCCGGTTTATAATACGGGCCAAATCAAGGCGGCAAAGACCGAAACAGGATCCACGGGAGATGCACTATGAGCGATTCACCATACCTGGACACCATTACCGTCGAGGTCGATAGCGAAGTGCAGTCAATTGTTCCCGAGTTTCTCGAAAACCGGAAAAAAGACTGCCTGCGAATCAGCAACTTGCTGGAGATTGATTCCTTCAATGAAATCCAAACATTGGGACATCGCATGAAAGGTGCTGGCGGCAGTTATGGGTTTGATGGCATTTCAGAGATTGGCGAAGCCATAGAAGAAGGTGCTCTGGCTGCGGACAGCGAGTCCATCAGCAACGCGGTTCTTCAGTTATCGAACTATCTGGAACGGGTTGCCGTGGTCTATGTATAGGGTTACTTGATTCCGTACAACTGGCGATACGTTGCTGCCGAAGCATAGACTTTTTTTACATAATCGCGTGTTTCCTGATAAGGTATACTCTCGACGAATTCATCTTTATTCAACCCCTTGAAGCTCTTTTTCCATCGTTCGAGTGCTCCCGATCCGGCATTATATGCCGCTGCAGTATAGATAACATCCCCATTATACCCTCTCATCAGATCATTAAGATGCTTCGTACCCAAGCGGATATTGAACTCCGGCATGGTCAGGCGCTGGGGGTTAAAGTCACCCTTTTCATGAGCAGTCAGCTTGGCCGTGGCCGGCATCATCTGCATTAACCCGATCGCTCCGGCACTCGATTTTATCGCGGGAGCAAACCCGCTTTCGGCCCTGATCAGCGCATACACAAACCCTTCCGACAGGCCGTTAAGTGCGGCATTCTGACTGACCAGCTCCGAGTAAGCCCGAGGATAGCCGGCCGTCCAAAGCGGCAACGTTCCGACTTCCCAGGATACGGGACGGTTCTGCATAAACAGGGAGATTGCCGAGCCATAATCCCGCATTTCGAGAAAGACCCGTGCAAGAACGGGAAACTGCGCTCTCTTGTCGCCGTTTTTTTTACGTGCCGCGGCCATCTCGACTCTCGCCTCTTCAAACATCCCGAGGGATGCCAGCAGGCGCGGTTTTTCAAACCCGGACGACCGAGGGAGTTCAGCCAGAGCGTCCCTATTTCCCCAGGACTCACGCGTATCCTTCACCCCCCTCTGTTCTCGATGCCAGGTGGCATAGAAACCTGCCGGGAATTCGGCAAGAAGAGCGCGATAATACGAAGCGGCATCGCTGTCACCGTTCTTTTCCAATGATCTGCCCAACCAGTACAATACCTTCTCGCGCTGGGCTTCATTGCCGAGTAATACTTTAAAAGCATCAACTGCCGCTGAATAGTCCCCCGCCAGATAGCGGCACCATCCAGCCTCCCAGACCGACTTGGTGATATTTTTTGACTCTGTTGAAAGCCTGGCTGCCTGTTCGAACAGGCGCGCCGCTTCCGCATACTGACCGAGGCCGCGCCTTAAACCAGCAGCTTCGAGCAGGGCATCATCGGCAAATTCCTGTTTTTTCCCTTCACCCGCCAATTCCAGATACATCGCAAAAGCACGCTCTTTAAAATCCTGCCGTTCGAGTGCCTTGGCAAGCCAGAAACGTGCTTCGGAGCGTATGCCGGGCAAAGTACTGGCTGCCGCTTTAAGGAACTGTTTTTCGGCCAGTTGATATCGTCTCAGACGGTACTGCGCCATCCCCGCCCGAAGGTCGATCCGGCTTGACAAGGCTTGCGGCTGCGATGCAGCCGGGATCATTGCCAACGTTTTCAGAGATGCACTGAATTCATTCTGGGCATAGAGGGTTGATGCACGTTTAAGAAGCTCTTCAGCAGTGAATGGTGATATTTTAAGACCCAAACGTTCCAGCTGCTTTACCCGCTCCTGCGACTTCGCGGCCAGAGGTGACGCCGGGCTATTGAGCCAGAGGCTCCGATAGATCAGCAATGCCCCCCCGTTGTCTCCCAACTCTTCCCGACAGCGCGCCAGTGAAAAATTTGCCTCGACGGCATCGCTCCCGGAGGGATATTTTTCAATGTATGCTTGATAGGACGTAAGAGCACCTTTGTAGTCGCCGCTCTCACAGAGAATATCGGCACATAGTTTTTCCGAACGGCGCACAATTTTGGACGCAGGAAATGAGGTGCGAATCGAAGCCGCCTTGGCAGACGCTGCCGGATACCGTTTCAGCTTCAGGAGCGCCTCCGCCTGAAAATACGCAGCGTAATCGGCGATCAGCGGCAATTTCTGCTCCGCATCGGCCAGTAATGCTGCCGCTTCTTCAAACTTCTCCATACGCAACGCAGCCATCCCGCGGACAAAACCCCGCTGGGACTGATCGTCAGATTTCGCGGCCAACATATAGGCTGACCCGAAATTCTTGTCCCGTAATTGTGCGGCTGCACGATTTATATAATCGTCTGCCTGTGACGATATGGTGGTACCCGCTATAATAGTTACTCCGGTAAAAACCAGCAGGACCGGCCTGAAGCGATATGACATGCAATCTGCCTTTCGTGAAAACGGCCGTGAGCTGCGCTCATGGCCGTAAAGAATGAGTATTAGTTTCTAATGAACATTGCCGGTAAAAATGAGTGAATTTAGGGCGTCAGTTTTTTGAGAACGGCTTCCGCCAGATCCTGAGCCAGTTTTTTGCCGAGACGCACCTTCGCAGCGGTTATATCGCTACGGTCATGCTCGAAATATTGCTCCGCAGGAACAAATACTTCGAATGTCGGACTGTTTTTGCCCGGCTCATACAGGTAGATCCTCGATTTAACTTTCAAATCGGTCGAGCAGCACCCCGATGTCTCGACATAGCCCCAGATATCACCGGAAATATAGATCTGCTTGATCAACCACGCCGGCTCAACCTCTTTCAACTCCTCTTTCAGGATTACAAATCGGCCGACTTTTGTCTGTTTGCGACGGGCATTCAAAATATCAACAAACTCGTCAAAGATCGGATCACCAAAATCGGGAGGCACCAGAGTTGCATCGAACGGCACTATATATAATGATTCCCGTTCCACCTGAGGATCAAGAACGCTGTAATCTTTTGTTATCTGCGTTGTTGAGCACCCCGTCAGCAACAGAAAAACTGAAAAGAGGAGCGAAATATACCAGCTGAGTTTCACAGGTTTCTCCGCGCCATTTCGTCATGATAAAACTTCTGATAGAGGACATCGTAATCCCGGCTGCCTGGAGCCTTGTTGCGCAATTTAGCACTGACCGCAGCTTCGATCTCGTCCA
>JBAYTT010000169.1:0-8810 GCA_041675485.1 Pelobacteraceae bacterium
CGCTGTTGCCAGGATCGTAAGGCTCCCTGCTAATTTTTTGAAAATTTTATTCACGTCAATTCTCCTCTGTGATGCCGCACCCTGGTTTGTCAGTGCCGCATCATGCCTCCCCCGCTTCTCATCATGCCGCCACCTTGGTTTCTCATCATGCCGCCGGACGGCCGCTCTGAGCGCATGCTGTTCATGCCCCGTCCGGACCAGGCCGGCTCTCCTGTCTCAGTGCGTAACTCTACCTGGGCCCCGGATGTCCGGTTTACCAGTTTCTGTGTCAAGATGTACGATTTTCCGTCTTTGCCCTGGGCCTTGGATCCCTTGACTGAAAGCTCGTCGTTCAGATTGATGGCGATCCCTTTCTTTTCCCAGTACGACGCAGGACCGACAGAGATGTTCAGGGTTTCAGTGCCGCTCTTGATTTCTACGATGACGTTTTCTTTCTCTCCAAAATGAGGCAGAGATACCACCCGCCCCGACTTTGTGCTCACGGTGTTGATGTCATAGCCACTGGTAAAATCCAGGCCGCTTTTCCCCGTGTCGTCGCTGTCGAAAAAACCGGCGAACGCTGTACCGAGCAGGAGGCAGTTCAAAAGGATTGCCCTGATACATATGAAAGAAAAACGGCCTGGTGTCATGTCAAACGACTCCTTCGGTAATTTACTTGGTTGTCGCCGGCTGCATGGGGGAAGCGGTTGTCATCATCGTCTTTGTCGTTCCGGCGGCAGGCATTGTGGTGGTCATGGCGCCGGTGCCGCTCATCGGAGCAGTCGCTGTCATGGTATGAGTTCCGGCAGTCATTGTGGTGCCTGTTTTCATGGTGCTTTTGGACATGGTAGAGGACATTGATGGTCCGCCTTTGGTGCTACCCCCCATGGCAAATGCCTGGGTGGCAAGGGTCAGGGCTGCAATTACTGCAACGGTCGTGAAATTTTTCATCTGGTGATACCTCCGTGGGATGATTGCTGCTGCACTGAGATATTCCACGAAATGTGCCAAAAACAACAGATGTGTAACTTGTTTAAATTACGTGATAAATATTTTATCAGCTGCTGCAATGCCTTTGCTTTTGGTGCAAGCAATTGCACGTCATGAGAAAGAGATTGCACCTCACTCTCTTCCATCAAGGAGATCGTACTCTTTCAATTTGTACTGCAGTGCCCGCCGCGACAGGCCCAGTTCTTCAGCTGCCAATCTCCTGTTACCCTTCTGCCTGCCAAGCGCCTTGATAATCATATCCCGCTCTACGGATTTCAGGGCATCTCTGCTGTCTTGCACTACTGGTTCCGGTTTGTGCAGGAGCAAGTCCGGCAGATTGGCGCAACGGATGGTGCCCTGGGCCAGGATTACCGCCCGTTCCACGACGTTCTGCAGTTCCCGGACGTTGCCGGGCCAGGCATAGTGCCCCATTGCGGTCAAGGCCTCTTGTTCGAACCCTTTAAGTTTCTTGCCGAACTGCCGGCTGAAGCGGTTGAGAAAATAACCCGCCAGTAATGGAATGGCTTCCACCCGCTCTTTAAGTGGCGGAAGTGTAATCGGAAAGACATTCAGCCGATAATAGAGATCCTCGCGAAACCTGTGCCGGGCAACTTCGTCCTGAAGAGTCCTGTTCGTTGCAGCTATGACTCGAACATCGGCCCGGATCTCCTTGTTGCCTCCAACCCGCTCAAATACCCGTTCCTGTAAGACTCTCAACAATTTGGTCTGCAAAGGGAGCGGCATTTCGCCGATCTCGTCAAGGAAAATTGTTCCCCCTTTGGCCAGTTCGAATTTGCCCTGCCGGGCTTGAACGGCACCGGTGAAGGAGCCTTTTTCATGACCAAAGAGCTCGCTTTCCAGGAGATTCTCAGGTATGGCGGCGCAGTTAATGGCAATGAAACTTCCCTTCCCTCTCGGACTGAGGAGGTGAATGGTTTTGGCAATAAGTTCCTTGCCGGTTCCACTTTCACCTGAAAGCAAAACATTTGCAGTCGTCTTGGCAACTTCAAGAACCAGTGAACGCACCCGCTGCATTGCCTGGCCGGCAAAAATCAGTTCTTCGGGAGGGAGTCCTGATGATTCGGCTTCTTTCATGGAATGCAGAGTCCGTGCAAGTTCCTGGTGGTCTATGACCCGATTGACCACGGCAAGCAGCTCTTCCGGGCTTGCGAGCGGCTTGGTGAGGAAATCGACAGCCCCTTCCTTCATCGCGGAAACCGCTTCGTCTACAGTGCCAAAGGCGGTCAGAAAAATAAAAGGCGCAGCACCGGGGTCCTGCCTGGTTTCACGGAAAAGATCAAGCCCGCTCTTGCCGGGCATTTTCAGGTCCGTGACGACCAGATCGAAATTTTCACTGGCAAGCAATTGCCATCCCTCGCGGCCATCACGGGCAATCCGGACCTCGTAGCCTTCATCTTCAAGAATTGTTTGCACAAAGCTTCTGAAAGTCTCGTCATCCTCAGCCAGTAAAATGCGTCCCTTCATGGTCAACTCCTGCTGTTATTCTGATGGATGGGGAAGGACATGGATACGGACGTTCCCTCATCAGCAACACTGTGCACGGTGATCGTGCCGCCATGTTCCTCGACTATTTTCCGGCAGAGGGCCAGCCCCAATCCGGTTCCTCTGGCCTTGGTGGTAAAGAATGGCTCGAATATCCTGGACATGTCTTCAATGCCGATCCCGAGGCCGTCATCGCTTACTTTGATTAGTGCATTCCTGCCGTCAATCCCGGCCGTTATCCGGACCGTACCTCCAGTCGGCATGGCCTGGATGGAATTCTTCAATACATTGAGCAGGAGTTGAATCAACCGGTCCCGGTTGCCATACATCAGGATGTTTTCCTCACAGTCACAGATGATGCTGATTTGTGACTGCTCTGCCTCCTGCCGGAGCAGCGACGCTGTGTGAGAAACGACTTCCGTCACATTAAGGGGAACCGCCGGTTCCTGGTCAGTTTTGGCGTAGGAAAGAAGTTCGTTGACAAGCGTTTCAAGCCGGAGAGTCTCTGACACGATACGCTGGGCGAAGCCGCAATTCCGCTCATCCTGGGGTTTTTTCGCGATTACCTGTGCAAACCCTTTGATGCCTGCCAGAGGATTTCTGATTTCGTGGGCAAGCATGGCACCCATTTCGCCAAGTTGCGCCAGGCTTTCACGTCGCGCCATTTCTAATTCGTGCTGTTCTTCCCGCCGGGTAAAGCGATAGAGAGTCAGCGTCAACAGCCATCCTGATGCGAGAAGGGCGAAGAGAACTGTCATATTAAGCCGGGCCCGTCGGATTACGGTATCGGCTCGATATGTATGGAGGGTCAGCCGGAGAAAAAGTGTCTCCTTTGGGAGATAGAGCGGCGCATTGAATTCGAAAGCGTTCTCGCCGGTGCGGAGAGTTATCCGCGCATCTGATATTGCACCGCCCAACAGTAAGGGAGATCGCATGGCTTCTTGAACAGACGTATTAATTAGATCAGGGTTGGTGTGGAAACGGTACAATCCTTTTTGATCTACAATTGCAAAGAACGCGATGTCATGGGACTGAAATGTTTCGAGGCTCTGTAATGTGGGATCATGAAGGGCAATATTTTCAATTGCGGAAGTGAGGGACAAAGCGAGGCCGCGCAGGTTTTCCTCGGCTATTGGATGGGCGCTTTGATAATTGCTTACAGTGAACCAGGCAAGGACAGCGGATAAGAAAAAACCGCCAAGAAGTAGAATCTTCCTCATTTACTCAATCACGGAATTTTGCATGGCATGCGGCACATGTTTCATGAACTTGTTGGAACGATACCTTCGCCTCGGCAAGATCTCCTTTTTTTGCCAAATTCACCGTGGTACGTACTGTTTTTTCAAGGTTAGCCACGTGTTCCATAAATTTTTCCTTCTGTTTGAGATTTTTATGAGGCTTTGATTTTTTCAGGTCTGGAATCGCTGTGGTAATCTTTTCTGCCTCTGCCGCGACTATTGCAGCATCACCTCTCTCCAGGGCTGTTTCCATCTCTGCACAGGCGAGAGAAAACGCAGGCATCATTGCATGCAGTTTCTTCATCCGGGCATCCGTCGCTATCATTTTGCCATGCTTTTCCGTGCCGTGAGCACATGCAACGCCAGAGATAGTTAGTGATCCGACCACCAGACTCATTGCGATTGTTGTACTCCGTGTATTCATGATCGCCCCGTGATGTTTTCAGTTAATGTTCATTTACTTCCAAAGCCCATATTTTGTCTCCCTCGGCCTGTCTGCCAAGTTTATCAACGACCTTCCAGCGTGCTTTGATCTCCATGTTTTCCTTGAACTGCGCTGGGTCTTTGGGTTTGAGAACTGCCGCCATATCAAAGACGGAGTGAAACAGTTCACCAACAAACTGTTGCCCGTCCTTGGATAGCAGTTGCAACTCCTTGACCTCCACCGGGCGGTCGAAAAAGGCATTCACATCTTCGATGTCCTTGGCCCCTTTATCCCGCATTGCGGTAACACTCAAAAGTCGTGGGGGAGACGGCTGTTGAACCACGCTTTCATCAATGCTTTTTATCAAGTGGTTTAACTGGCTATCCTCTTCTTCTACTTGGAGTCTGATATCCTTTACGCCCTTGAACTGGCGCAAGGTCAGGACAAGCGCATGTGTGATTCCTGCATCAGGCGACTTGTCCAACTCCTTGCTGAAATTTGCAGTTATTGTTCCTTTATCATCGTTAACTGCTATCAGCCGAGTCCCACTGGGGAAAGGGACGAATTCTCCCTGGTAGCTACCGATATCCATACTGCCAAGTAGCCGTTCAACAGCAACTTTTTTGATGCTTCCCTCATCGAAGGTGAAAAACGGGAATGGCACAACTTTACCCGGGGCTTTACTTGAAGGAAAATAGATCACAAAAGCGTAGGCCGTGCCCTTGTCAACCGATGGAGCAGTTCCGAAATATTTCTCATACGCTGCGGTTGTAGCCACCTTTCCAGGTTTCTCGACGGGAATCTCCTTTTTGTGGAAGGTGACGCTGTATATCAGAAATCCGGTTAATGCTATTGCAATAATAATGGATATAGTTTTTTTCATGGTAACCTGGCTGAAAAAGGTTGAGGCGGGCTTTGGTGCCCGCCCCGGATAGTGTTGCTTACTGTTTGTTCAGTACATCCAGTAGCTTGGAAGCTTCATCCAATTTGCCCTTGAGCTTTTTCAGCGTCTTGGCGTCATACTTCTTCTCACCCTTCGCAACTTCAGTCTCCAATCGTTTGATCTTCTCCTGAATTGTTTCCGCCTGGAGGGCACACTCTCTTACGCCTTCTTTGGTGTCCATCTTCATGCCCGCATGCTCAGCGGCAAACGCCGGCATTGCTCCAAACAAACCAACTGCCATCAGAACCAATACTAATCTTTTCATATCAATTTCCTCCTTCCGGGATTTCGGAGAGGCGACTCTCCGTTTGAAAACTACTATATCCATTTTTGTCAATCTGTCACTTAACCGTATACCAGAACTTTTTCATTGTGCGAATTCCATTTAATTTTTTTTGTTAGTGTTTCGTTGTATCTATGTAGTAAGCATTAGTCGTGCCAAGGTGTAACATACTTATTTTACTTGTTTTTTTCGTGTTGCGCACTGATGGTTTAAAGAATATTCAACACATGCGTAGCATATTCTTCAATGGATATGACTCCACCATGATCCTGATTATGAGAATAACCTTCGTGGCTGCTGTTTCTGTTCAATGTTTCATCCCCGAATAGTGCAGCTTCCCTTTTTTGAGATCCCGTTTCTTCATCAACACAAAGATAACCGGTGTCATGATCAGTACATGCACCGCCGACGAGATCATCCCGCCAATCATCGGCGCGGCAATCGGCTTCATCACGTCGGCACCGGTGCCGCTGGACCACATGATCGGCAGCAGGCCAAGCAGGGCAACCGCCACGGTCATCAGCTTGGGACGCAGGCGGAGTACCGCGCCCTCGAAAGTCGCGTCATAAATATCCTGTTCGGTGCAGGGGCCGTCGATCAGTTTTTTATCAAGGGCTTCATGGAGGTAAATGACCATGACCACCCCGGTCTCCACGGCTATGCCGTACAGGGCAATGAAACCGACCCAGACAGCCACCGAGAGATTATAGCCAAGTGCATAGACCAGGTAGACTCCCCCCACCAGGGCGAAGGGGACCGAGAGCATGACCATGCTCGCCTCCAGGGCCGAATGGAAGGTGAAGTAGAGCAGGATGAAAATGATCACAATGCCGATCGGCACCAGCATCTGCAGGCGGGCCTTGGCGCGAATCTGGTTCTCCCACTGGCCCGACCAGGCCACGTAATATCCTGGCGGCAGCTTGAGCTCTTTTTCCAAGATCTGCTTGGCTTCGGTGACGAAGCCGCCCATGTCACGGCCACGGACGTTAAGGAAAACCAGCGAGCGTAACAGTCCACCCTCGCTGTTGATCTCCGGAGCCCCGGTGGAAATATTCAGCTTCGTTACCAAGGATAGCGGCACCTGGGCGCCTTCCATGCCGGCAACCAGGATACGGCGGATAGCCGGGATATTGTCCCGGTAATCACGCAGATAGCGGATGCGGATCGGAAAACGGTTACGTCCTTCAACGGTGGTGGAAAGCATCTCGCCCCCCAGCGCGGTCTCGATGACATCCTGGATATCACCGACATTTACACCATAGCGGGCTGCCGCTTCACGGTCGATATCGATATCGATATAATTACCGCCGGTGACCCGTTCAGCGACTACGTCGGCTGCGCCGTTGATCGGCTTCAATATTGCCTCGGTCTGGATCGCCAGATCTTTGAGAACATTCAGGTCATTGCCGAAGATCTTGACCCCCAGGTCGGTCCTGACCCCGGTTGAGAGCATGTTGATACGGTTGATAATCGGCTGGGTCCAGCCGTTGCGTACACCGATCTGCTGTAGCTTGTTGTCCAGTTCGGCTACGATGTCCGCTTTTTTTATGCCGGGGCGCCATTGGTCTTTGGGCTTCAGGATGATGATGCTCTCGAACATGGAGACCGGCGCCGGATCGGTCGATGTCTCGGCGCGTCCCACCTTGCCGAGGACATGCTCAACCTCGGGCACACTCTTGATGATCGTATCCTGTACCTGGATAATCCGCTTGGCCTCCGTTATGGAAACATTGGGAAGGGTAACCGGCATGTAGAGGAGTGATCCCTCGTCCAGCGGGGGCATGAACTCGGAGCCGAGACTCATGAACATCGGGATGGCAACCGCCAGGGCCACAAGGTTAAGGGCGATGGTGGTCTTTTTCCAGACCAGTACCCAGCGGATAACCGGCGAGTACAATTTTATAAAAAAAGTCGAGACCGGGTTTGAACTCTCGGGCGGCATCTTGCCCCGCATGAAGTAGTACATCAGCACCGGCACCAGGGTGATGGCTATCAGGGCTGACCCCATCATGGAGAAGGTCTTGGTAAACGCCAGGGGGTGGAACAGTTTCCCTTCCTGGCCTTCCAGTAGAAATACCGGCACAAAGGACAGTACGATGATCGCCAGGGAGAAGAAAATAGCCCGGCCGACCTGCTTGGCTGAAGCAATGACCGTTTCCAGCCGCTTGCCCGCCCGCTCCTCGGGCGGCATTTCGGAGAGGTGGCGATAGCAGTTTTCCACCATGATGACCCCGGCGTCCACCAGGACGCCGATGGCAATGGCGATGCCACCCAGTGACATGATGTTGGAGGAGACCCCCATCAGTTTCATTGTGATGAAGGCGATCAGTACGGAGATCGGCAGAGTCAGCACAATCACCAGGGCGCTCTGGAAGTGGAGCAGGAAGATCAGGATCACCAGTGAGACAACGACTGATTCCTCCAAGAGGTTATGTTTCAGGGTGTCGATGGCGCGTCCGATCAGGTCGGAACGATCATAGGAGACCATGATCTTCATGCCTGGCGGCAGACCTTTCTCAAGGTCCTTGATTTTGAGTTTTACCCGGTCAATGACATCCTTGGCATTCTCGCCGTAGCGCATGACGACGATGCCGCCGACCGCCTCACCCTCGCCGTTCATCTCCAGCAGTCCGCGCCGGATGGCACCGCCTGTCTGCACGACCCCCAGGTTCTTGACGTAGACCGGTGTGCCGCGCATGTCGGCACCGACGACGATGTTCTCCAGGTCTTCCTTGGACTTGACGTAGCCGCGGCCGCGGATCAGGTACTCGGCATCGGCCTGTTCGATCAGCCTCCCCCCCACATCCTTGTTGGACGCCTTGACCGCATCCATGACCTTGGCAACCTTGATGTTATAGGCGAAGAGCTTGTTCGGATCGAGATCGATCTGGTATTCCCGCACCAGGCCGCCGATTGAGGCCACCTCGGCAACCCCCTGCACCGTGTTGAGCTGGTAGCGCACGAACCAGTCCTGCAGGGTGCGCAGCTGCTCCAGGTCATACCCCTTACCCTCGATCGTGTACCAGAACACATGACCGACACCGGTGCCGTCAGGGCCAAGCGTCGGAACCACGCCGGGAGGGAGCAAGGATGCGGCGTAGTTAAGCCGCTCCAGCACGCGGGTCCGGGCCCAGTAGATGTCAGCCTTGTCTTCGAAGATGACATAGATCATCGAGAAGCCGAAGGCGGAGGAGGCCCGTACGGCGCGGACCTGAGGCAACCCCTGCAAGTTGACCGCCAGCGGGTAGGTAACCTGGTCCTCTACGACCTGGGGCGATCGGCCGGGGTAGTCGGTGAAGACGATCACCTGGTTGTCGGACAGGTCGGGAATGGCGTCCACCGGGGTACGGTAGACCGACCAGGTGCCCCAGGCGATGATCAGCCCGAACATCATCAGGACGATGACCCGGTTGCGGGCGGAGTATTCAATAATTTTTTCTATCATTAATA
>JBAYTT010000170.1:0-8773 GCA_041675485.1 Pelobacteraceae bacterium
GATTCCGGTTATTTCGGCTGTCGGTCACGAAACTGACTGGACGATTTGCGACTTTGTCGCCGACCTGCGCGCGCCAACGCCGTCCGCCGCTGCCGAGCTGGTAATAGCAAGCAGTGATGAACTTCGCGGCCAGATTGACGCATTAACCCATCGATTGAAAAGGTCGGTCGAAAATGTTCTGGCAGCGCATGACGGCCTGCTTGAGGGATTGCGCAGGGCATTGCATGATCCAAGCACCATGCTGGGGCATCTGTCACAGAGGCTGGACGATCTGACCGGAAGGCTCGAACTGGGTTTGAGTGTCGCTGTTTCACGGCGACACGACCGATTTGAGCGCCTTCAGGAAACCTTGCGCCATAACGATCCGAAAGGGAGGGTTGACACTCTGCGGCAACGGATCGCCCTCCTGTCTGAGCGTTCGGAACGATTGCTGGCACAACGGCTGGAAGCCATCCGGCAGGGATTCGGTGACAATGCGGCGCGGCTGGAGGTTCTCTCTCCGCTCAAAACGCTTGCCCGTGGTTATGCGATTGCAACCCGCGACAGCAACGGAACGGTGCTGACTGATGCTGCCCTGTTGACAACTGGCGAACAGCTGCTGTTGAGACTTCACCGGGGCCGGGCTTTTTGCCGAGTAGAGTCGATTGAAGCCGGCAATACTTGACGCCTGCCGCTACACCCATATACAATTACCCCATTTAACAACGCGAGATACCGACTATGGCAACCGATAAATTTGAAGCATCCTTGAAGAAACTGGAAGAGATCGTAAAGCGCCTGGAAACCGGTTCGCTTACGCTGGAGGACTCCTTGAAGGCCTTTGAGGAGGGGGTGAAGCATGCCGCCTTCTGTTCAAGCCGGCTTGACGATGCCGAACGGCGGGTCGAAATCCTGCTGAAGCAGAAGGATGGTTCGCTGAAACGGGAGCCCTTTGAATCCGGGGAAGTCTGATATAAAGGAAGCCTGACATGGACCTGAAAGTATATTTAACCGAGCAGTGTGCCCGCATCGATGCGGCGCTTGACCGTTTTCTGCCGAAAGAAACCGAGTTGCCCCATAGTGTGCACAAGGCCATGCGTTACTCTGTTTTTGCGGGCGGCAAACGGGTGCGGCCAATTCTGATGCTGGCTGCCTGCCAGGCGGTTGGCGGCACTGTGGAATGCGCAGTTCCGGCAGCCTGTGCCATGGAGATGATCCACACCTATTCATTGATTCATGATGATCTGCCGGCCATGGATGATGATGATTTCCGGCGCGGCAATCCGACCAATCACAAGGTGTTCGGTGAGGCGATCGCGATTCTGGCTGGCGACGCGCTTCTGACGGAGGCCTTCAAGCTGGCCAGCGATTCACGCTTTACAACCGGTTGCGAACCGTCCGGTTTGCTGGCGGTGATCCACGAGATTGCGACCTGTGCCGGATCCTATGGCATGGTTGGCGGTCAGGTGGTTGATATGGAAAGTGAGGGGCAGCATAATATCGACCTGGCCACCGTTCAATACATTCATACCCACAAAACCGGGGCACTGATCAAGGCTTCTGTTATGTCCGGAGCGCTTCTCGGTGGTGCTGCTGGAGAGCGCTTGGCGGCGATCACCCGGTATGGTGAAGCGGCCGGGCTCGCGTTCCAGATTGCCGATGATATTCTCGATATTGAAGGTACGACCGAAGAAATCGGCAAGGATGCCGGTAGCGATGAAGCACGCGGCAAGGCGACATATCCCGCTGTGATGGGATTGGCGGCCGCAAAAGTAGAAGCTCGGTTAATGATGGATGAGGCTCTGAGAGCTTTGGAGATCTTCGGTGCTGAGGCTGACCCGCTGCGGGAAATCGCACGGTATATTGTACAACGTAAAAATTGAAGTTCAATCAGAACAAAGACGGGCGGATGTATGTCAATCCTTGAAACAATCAACTCTCCCGAAGATCTCAAGCGTCTTCCGGCTTTCCGCCTCCCTGAGCTCGCCACGGACCTGCGGCGGATAATTATTCAGACCTGTGCTTCCAATGGCGGGCATCTGGCCCCGTCTCTGGGTGTTGTGGAATTGACTATCGCCCTCCACAAGGTTTTTTCTACTCCATCAGACAAAATTATCTGGGATGTAGGGCATCAGGCGTATGCTCACAAGTTGCTGACCGGGCGCCGTGACCATTTCGATACGTTGCGTACCCTGAACGGTATCAGTGGGTTCCCCAAGCGTCATGAGTCACCGCACGATGCATTCGATGTTGGTCATTCATCTACCTCGATTTCGGCTGCAACCGGATTTGCTGTTGCCCGGGATCTGGACGGGCGCAGCGGCAAAGTGCTCGCAGTCATCGGTGATGGCTCCATGACTGGCGGCATCGCTTATGAGGGGATTAACCACGCCGGTCATCTTAACAAGGATATGATCATAATCCTGAACGATAATGAGATGTCAATCGCCGAAAATGTTGGTGCTTTGTCCAATTTTCTGACTCGTACCGCATCAAGCGAATTTGTCCAACGCTTCAAAAAAAGTACTGAATCTTTTCTAAAGCGGGTAGAAGTCGGCAAAGGTGTTCTCCATGTAGCCCGCAAGATGGAAGAGTCATTCAAAGGCCTTTTTACACCTGGAATGCTTTTTCAGGCGTTCGGGTTTGAGTACATAGGCCCAGTCGATGGCCATGATCTGCCCGCTTTGATAGATACTCTTGAAAATGTTAAGAAATTTGATAACTCGGTTCTCGTTCACGTCCTGACGAAAAAAGGGATGGGGTACAAACCTGCCGAGGCAAACCCTTCCCTGTTTCATGGGGTTGGACCGTTTGACATCAAAACTGGCAAGGTTCTCAAGGGGAAGGGGGGGGCAGCATCATATACAGCCGTCTTTGGCGCTGCACTTTGCAAGCTCGCCGCGGAGGATGATAGAATTGCTGCCATAACTGCTGCAATGCCTGATGGAACTGGGCTTGCAGGCTTTTCCAAAGAATTTCCGGAGCGTTTCTTTGATGTAGGCATTGCGGAACAGCATGGGGTTACTTTTGCGGCCGGATTAGCAGCTGGCGGTTACCGCCCGGTATTTGCCGTCTACTCAAGCTTTCTGCAGCGTGCATATGACCAGGTTTGTCATGACGTCTGCCTGCAAAACCTTCCGGTAACTTTTGCCATAGATCGCGGCGGTGTTGTCGGTAACGATGGCCCGACCCATCATGGAGCATTCGATCTCTCCTATTTGCGACACCTTCCCAATATGACCCTGATGGCCCCCAAGGATGAAAACGAGCTTCAGCATATGCTTGCCACTGCAATCAGTCTCGGAAGTCCTGCTGCGGTGCGTTATCCGCGCGGGAATGGCTGCGGAGTTGCACTGGACCAGACACTTACCGTTCTCCCTCTCGGACGTGCCGAAGTGCTTTGTGAAGGAGATGCCGCTGCAATACTTGCTCTTGGTACGATGGTTCAACCGGCTCTGGAGGCTGCAGCCATCCTCGGTTCAGAGGGTATGTCCCTGACGGTGGTAAACGCCCGTTTTGTGAAACCGCTTGACGAATCACTGATAATTGCGATGGCAGAGAAATACGGCATTCTGATTACTATTGAGGAAAATGCGCTGCTAGGAGGGTTTGGTTCTGCTGTTCTTGAACTACTTGAACAGCGCGGCGTGAGCGGTACACGAGTACTGCGTCTTGGGTATCCGGATTCCTATATCCCCCAGGGTGAGCAACATGAACTGCGTACTATGCTGGGGTTGGACTGTCCTGGAATTACTGCGTCTATTCGCACCCTCCTTGCCTCCCGATGATTTTTAGTACACAAAAAGTAGTAAAGCATTTCTATGGTTCCTGCCTGTATTTGCTGATGCTGATGCCGGTTGCTGCCGGGGCGATAGACGTTGACCCTGTTTTGCATAGCGGATATGGCCGTGAATTGTTGCTGCGTGGAGAGTATGAAAAAGGCATCGAGCATTTGCGGAAAGCCTACCTGCTTTTTCCTCTAAACAGTACGTTCAAACGAAACCTTGCCGAAGGGTATGCGGCTTATGGTCACTTGCATTTCAAGCAGAAACGCTATGAACAGGCCGATGAAAACTTCATAAATGCTCTGGAACTCTACCCCGAAGAGGCCGGATACGCATTGTTACGCGGTATCTGCAACTACCATCTGAAAAAGTATGATGTGGCGCGGTATGAGCTGGAGCGGGCAAAAGTTATCAGGCCGGATTCAGCTGAGGTGCTTTATTATCTCGGGTTAGTACAATTTGAGACTGATAATCAGCAGCAAGCCTTGGAATCGTGGGAGCTGGCGCTTAAACTCTCTCCAGGACGTAAGGAGATTGTCGAACTCCTTGCTAAGTCCCGAAAGGAGAATGGTGTTGAGTCTACCATGGACCGTGGTCACAGTTCCCGGTTTGACCTTACATACGATCCTGGGGTGGATGTTGCGTTTGCCTTGGCTGTTCTGGATGTACTGGAGTCGGCAGCCAATCTGGTTGGAGCGGAACTGGGTCATTTTCCTGATGCCCGAGTCCCCGTTGGTATCTATAAACGGGCCGATTTTAAAACAGTCACAGATTCACCAGACTGGTCGGGAGGAGTCTATGATGGTAAAATCCGCCTTCCGTTTGGCTCCATGAATGAGATTACTCCCGTGATGCGAGGCGTTCTCTATCATGAATACGCTCATGTTGTTGTATTCGATTTGACGCGCGGCAACTGTCCGCTCTGGTTGAATGAGGGGATTGCCGAAATGTTCGGACGAATGCAGTATAACCGGCACTTGCCGGAATTCGGGCGTGCTGCTCGATCAGGGAAATTGATAGACTTTCGAAAACTGGAAGCAAATTTCAACGAATTCACTCCTTCCGTAGCTATGTTAGCGTATCAGCAGAGCTATGCCCTGGTTAACTACATGGTTACGACATATGGCTGGCACCGAATCAGACAGATTTTAGTAGACCTGGGGCGAGGGGTTTCCTTTGATGACTCTGTCAAGACGGTGCTAAAAGACTATAACCTGAACTATGACAGTCTGTTAAAGGTATGGCAGATATCTGTAGAACGGGAAATGTTAAACAAGTAAATTATTATCTTGCTAAAGAATAATAGCCATGTTATACAATCCGTCTTTCGTCGGTGAGTAGCGCAGCCTGGTAGCGCACCTGCCTTGGGAGCAGGGGGTCGCTGGTTCGATTCCAGTCTCACCGACCAGTAAATACAGCGGCTTACGATATCTCGTTAGCCGCTTTTATTTTAACCAGATGTCCTTCATGGCAATGATGTAATTTTGGATACCCATAAAATTCATGCAAAAACTATTTTGCATGAATTTTATGTTGACAATGAATGGAAGGCTAGAGTATAAGATGTGTTCCTCGAAAGAGGTGATGTTTGTTGGATGCGATTCTGGTATGAATGGAGATGCTGAGAAGTTTTCGGCCCTACACCTATTCCATTCCCAGCCTAATACAGGCCAGACGCAGTCGAGATGATTCAGTAGTAATTTCGTAGTACTTTTGTAGTGTCTGAAAAAAATATGCGATTGAAACTCAAGCTTATGCGCTGAGGCTCGTGTTTGTAAGTTGCGAGTATTTTGTCATGCAGCAATAAATAGATTGACATTGTAATTGTATTTTTGTACGTTCGGAATTCGCTCCTGTCTGGGGGCAATATTGATAATTTGTATCTGGAGAATTTGACGACTATGCCAACAATTAACCAGCTGATCAGATCAGGTAGGGAAAGCAAAAAAGATAAATCAACGGCTCCGGCCCTGAAGTGTTGTCCTCAGAAGCGTGGAGTTTGCACAAGGGTTTATACGACCACGCCTAAAAAGCCTAACTCTGCTCTTCGTAAGGTGGCAAGGGTTCGTTTGACTAATGGGCTTGAAGTGACATCATATATTCCGGGTGTTGGTCATAACCTTCAAGAGCACTCTGTTGTTCTTATTCGTGGTGGCAGGGTTAAAGACCTTCCGGGTGTTCGTTATCACATAGTACGTGGTACGCTTGACTCGGTTGGTGTGAAGGGTCGTTTGCAGAGTCGTTCCAAGTATGGCGCCAAGCGCCCGAAATAATACTGAACCTGTTTCGTTGAGGGGAAATATATGCCGAGAAGAAGAGAAGTACCTAAAAGAGTCATACTGCCGGATCCGAAGTTTAATGACAAAGTTGTCGCAAAGTTAATCAATTCTCTTATGCTTGCGGGTAAAAAAAGTGTTGCTGAGTCGATTATGTATGGTGCGCTTGAACTTGTTGCCCAGAGATCGAATGATGAAGCGGTAAAGGTGCTTAAGAAGAGCCTTGACAATATTAAGCCGACGCTTGAAGTAAAGTCTCGCCGTGTTGGTGGCTCTACTTATCAGGTGCCTATTGAGGTTCGACCTGAGCGT
Source organism: Pelobacteraceae bacterium (assembly GCA_041675485.1). Taxonomy (GTDB): domain Bacteria; phylum Desulfobacterota; class Desulfuromonadia; order Geobacterales; family Pseudopelobacteraceae; genus JACRCG01. The sequence goes on from JBAYTT010000170.1 coordinate 6,353, forward strand.
CGCATGTCTTTGGCGATGCGTTGGTTGATCAAGTATTCAACTGCCCGCAGTGAGAAAACGATGAAAGACAAGTTGGCCGGTGAGATTCTGGACGCTTTTAATAATCGTGGTTCCGCAGTAAAGAAACGTGAAGATGTTCACAAAATGGCCGAAGCAAACCGTGCCTTCGCTCATTATCGCTGGTAATAGTATTATTCGTTTTTGGAGGATTCAGTGCCCCGCTTAGCACCATTAGATAAATATAGAAATATTGGCATCATGGCTCATATCGATGCCGGCAAAACCACGACTACTGAACGTATTCTTTACTACACCGGAGTGTCGCATAAGATCGGTGAGGTTCACGAAGGTACGGCCACGATGGACTGGATGGAGCAGGAGCAGGAGCGTGGAATTACAATCACGTCGGCTGCAACTACCTGCACTTGGGATGATCATCGTATCAATATCATTGACACTCCTGGTCATGTTGACTTTACCATTGAGGTTGAGCGCTCTTTGAGGGTGCTTGATGGCGCCGTCGCAGTTTTTTGCTCGGTTGGTGGTGTTGAGCCGCAGTCTGAAACCGTATGGCGTCAGGCTGATAAATACGGCGTTCCCCGGATTGCCTTTATAAACAAGATGGATCGCGTTGGTGCTGATTTCTTCCGTGGTGTCGCAATGATCAAGGATCGTTTGAAGGCCAATCCGCTTCCAATCCAGATACCTGTCGGGAAAGAAGAGAATTTCAAGGGTATTATTGACCTTGTGACGATGAAGGCAATCCTTTGGGATGACGAAACTCTGGGTGCAACTTTCCGTACTGAAGAAATCCCGGCTGATCTGCTTGATCAGGCTGTAGAGTATCGCGAGAAGATGATTGAGGAAATTTCCAGTCATGATGATGCTCTTATGGAAAAGTATCTTTCTGGTGAAGCTCTGACAGAGGTTGAAATAAAAGCAGCAATTCGTGCATGCACGATTGCGATTAAATTTTGTCCTGTTATCTGTGGGTCTTCTTTCAAGAATAAGGGTGTACAGAATCTTCTTGATGCAGTTGTTGATTATATGCCATCTCCGATGGATATTCCTGCTATCAAAGGTATAGATACTGATAAAGGACTTGAAGTTGAGCGCCATGCTTCAGATACGGAGCCGTTTTCCGCGCTTGGTTTTAAAATTATGACCGACCCTTTTGTAGGTCAGCTGACATTTTTCCGCGTATATTCCGGCGTTGTTCAGGCAGGATCATACATTTACAATTCGACTAAGGGTAAGCGCGAACGTATTGGACGTATCCTCAAGATGCATGCGAACAAGCGTGAAGAAGTTAAGGAAGTATATGCCGGCGACATCGCAGCTGCTGTTGGTCTGAAATATACGACCACAGGTGATACTCTTTGTGATGAAGAAAAGGCCGTAATACTTGAATCTATTGAATTTCCTGAGCCGGTCATTTCGATTGCGATCGAACCCAAGACAAAAGCCGAACAGGAAAAACTCGGGTTTGGTTTGCAGAAGCTCGCCAGTGAAGATCCTTCATTCCGTGTAAAAACAGACGAAGAAACTGGTCAAACAATCATTTCAGGTATGGGTGAACTGCATCTTGAAATTATTGTCGACCGACTGATGCGTGAGTTCAAAGTTGAAGCAAATGTTGGTAAACCGCAGGTAGCGTACCGTGAAACCATTACCAAGAAAGTCAAGGTAGAGGGCAAGTTTGTACGCCAGTCTGGCGGTCGCGGCCAGTATGGGCATGTTTGGTTGGAAGTAGAACCACAGGAAGCTGGCAAAGGTTATGAATTTGTTGATGCTATCAAGGGTGGTGTCGTACCACGTGAATATATTCCTGCTGTTGATAAAGGCATTAAAGAAGCACTTGATAATGGCGTATTGGCAGGATTCCCGGTTGTTGATGTCAAGGCAACTCTGATAGATGGATCGTACCACGAAGTTGACTCCTCTGAGATGGCTTTTAAGATTGCCGGTTCAATGGGTTTCAAGGAAGGCTGTTCAAAGGCTGGCCCGATTATACTAGAGCCAATCATGTCAGTCGAGGTTGTTGTTCCTGAGGAATACATGGGCGATGTTATAGGTGATCTTAACTCCAAACGTGGCCGCATTATGGGCATGGACTCGAGAGCGGGAGCACAGGTTATTACTTCTATGGTTCCGCTTGCACAAATGTTTGGATATTCGACGGATTTGCGATCAGCTACGCAAGGTCGTGCTACATATGCAATGACCTTTGACCATTATGAGCCAGTACCGAAGTCGGTTGCTGAAGAGATAGTTGCAAAAGTAAAGGGTTAATCCAACTCAAAATCCGTAACTCAGGAGGGCCTTTCTCATGGCAAAAGCAAAGTTTCTACGTAATAAAACTCATGTAAACATCGGTACTATTGGTCACGTTGACCACGGCAAGACCACATTGACAGCCGC
>JBAYTT010000171.1:0-8726 GCA_041675485.1 Pelobacteraceae bacterium
ACAAAAAAGAAACAGTCAAAGGAATCCTGCATTTTCACCCAGTTTTCCAGTACTCCGTGATAATGACCGATATGCAGCTTGCCGGTTGGCCTCATGCCGCTGACAACGCGTTGCTTCATGGTAAAACGCTCCTTGTGATCTGCAGGTCTGTTCTGCTAAAGTGTGCCGGAACGACACCACTAAAGACGGGAAAATTACCATGAACCGACCCAAAATTGAAACCAAAATCATGAACCCGATGATCGGCACGTCAATCCCGCTGCCATCGTATGCGACGAATGGCGCCGCAGCCATGGATCTGCGCGCCTGCCTGGAATTCCCTAAAACAGTACAACCGGGCGAAACCGTCCTTATCCCGAGCGGCATCGCCATCAGTATTCACGACCCCGGCCTGGTGGCGCTGCTGGTGCCCCGATCCGGTTTGGGCATTAAGCATGGCATCGTATTGGCAAATACGGTCGGCGTGATCGATTCGGACTATCAGGGGGAGATCGGCATCGGCATCGTCAATCGCGGCGCGGTCCCCTACACCATCCAACCGGGAGAACGGATCTGCCAGATGATGTTCGTACCGGTGGTTCAGGCGGATCTAAGTGTCGTGGCGGAATTCAGTCAGGAAAGCGAGCGGGGAGCGGGAGGCTTCGGTTCGACGGGGAGTCATTGATGGCCTAAGTTCCCCCTCCTATTTCGCTTAGAAGCGCCTTTGGTAGGAGGGGACGGGGGTGGTAAGGTTTTATTACATTTCAAAAATCACCGTTCCCCCGAAGGCCTTTTCAAAAAGATCCTTCTTGGCGTTCCCCCCGAATATTTCCACGGAAATGTCTTCAGTGCCGAGCAGCTTGAAGCTGAAAGCCGTCCCGCTCCGTTTGAGCGCCACCACTTCAACAAGCCCGCTCCGGCGCCGGTCCAGGCCGTCCGACAGACGCAGGATGCCGCCAAGACGACTGACAAGCTGCTGATCTTTCGGTTCCAGGCGTTCATACTCGGGATGCTTTTTCTTAGGGAGTGACTTGCGGTGATACCTGGCAATCAGCGCCGTCATCTCGCGCTCCCGTGGCGAAAACCCGAACAGCTCGGCGTGACGGATCAGGTGGTGCGAATGTTTGTGGTGACTGTTGTAGCTGATAAAATAGCCGACGTCGTGCAGCAGCGCTGCTGCTTCCAGCAGCCTCCGGTCAGTTTTTTTGAGTCCGAATTCTTTTGCAAGGGAATCAAAAATACTGAGTGAAAGCTTGGATACGTGGCGGGAATGAGGTTCGTCAAAGTGGCACGAGCGGGCAAATTCAAGGACCGATTCTTTCCAGTTGCGCTGTGAAGCTGAATCGGGAAACAGGTGCAACCGTTTCATACAGCCGATGATCAGTCCCTCGCGAATGCCCCGCTCATTGACCAGCATCATGTTGGCCCCGAAAAACTTCATCAATTCATCGATCACGACGAGTCCGGCAATAATGATATCGGCACGGTCCGGATTGAGGCCGGGGACATTCCTGAGTGACTTGACATCCTTGCGCACCAGCATGGCCAGCAGGTGGACTATCTCGGAACGGAGCACCTCGAAACCGTGGGAACTTGAGTAGGTCTGCCTGCGCATGCTCATAACCATGCTTGCCAGGGTAGTTATGGTTCCACCTGAACCAATGAATGTCTGTACCGTTTGCTTCTCTTCGGTAAAAACCTCTTTCAGTTCGGATCGAATATAGCGCTTTAGTTTGGTTAGTTCCGAAGAGCGGACCGGATCAGATGTGATAAACCTGTCAGTCATGCGGACGGCGCCCAGTTCAAGCGAAAAGCAGTTCTCGACATGATTCGCAACTGCACTCATGAGCTCCACGCTGCCGCCACCGATATCGATAATCATGTAGCGCTTACCGCTCATATCAAAATTATGGCGCACCGACCGGGCGACGAGCTCTGCCTCTTCATCTCCCGAGATGACCCTGATTTCCCGCCCGAGTTCGCGGGTCAATACGCCAACGAGCTCTTCACCGTTTGACGCGCTCCGCACGGCACTGGTGGCAACTGCTTCTACCTCGGACACCTTCAGCCCCTCGATCAGTTTACGTATCCTCGATACGGCGTCAACCGCCCGGGCAAACGCCGCCGGCGAAATAGCGCCGCTGGTCGCCAGGTTTTCACCCAACCGCACAGTCGCCTTTTCGTCATCAAGAATCATGTAGCGACCCTGCTGATCAACCTCGACAACAATACAGCGGATCGAATTGGTCCCTATGTCAATGGCGGCAAGCCGGCATTTGCTCATACATTCCTCCAAAAACTTGATCCGGACGTGCCGGAACGCAAACAAGAATATTTTGCTTCGTGATTACCTATGATCTAGATTTCAGGCTTCAGACGTAACATCTTGAGTAATCGTGAAGTACTCTTGAAGCTGAAATGGTTTAAATCCGGCTACGACAGACTCCTGTCACTATGCCTCAACTACGGGCAAAAGAAAAGGCGAAGCCGTTGCCGGCTCCGCCCATATTTAATACATTTTCTTCTGAGGTTACTGAATTATTACGCTTCAACCTTGGTTCCGTCAAGATTATAACCAAGTGCTTCCTTGCGGGAGAGCTTGATTTTTCCGTTTTTATCAACGCCGATGCATTTGACGAGAACTTTGTCGCCCTCGTTCAGAATTTCCGTAACGACCTTGACCCGTGTCGTATCGAGCTCTGAAATATGAACAAGGCCATCGGTGCCGGGCATGATTTCGACAAATGCGCCGAAGTCCATGATCTTCCGGACTGTGCCCATGTACAGCTTGCCCTCTTCGGCCTCGTCGGTCAGGCCGCGAATCATCTGGATCGCCAGGTCACACGCTTCCTTGTTGGTGCTGGCGATGTTGATGCGGCCGGTATCGTCGATATCGATCGTGACACCGGTTGTTTCGGTGATGTTGCGGATATTCTTGCCGCCGGTACCGATGACGTCGCGGATGCGGTCGGTCTTGACGTAGATTGTGGTAATGCGTGGTGCAAACGGAGACATTTCGGCACGTGGCGCTGCCAGTGTCTCAGCCATTTTGCCGAGAATGTGCAGACGGCCTTCACGAGCCTGCTTGAGGGCCTGCTGCATGATCTCCTTGGTTACGCCGCCGATCTTGATATCCATCTGCAGCGCGGTAACGCCTTCGGCGGTTCCGGCAACCTTGAAGTCCATATCGCCGAGGTGATCTTCGTCGCCCAGGATGTCGGAGAGGATGGCGAATTTGTCACCTTCCTTGATCAGACCCATGGCGATACCGGCAACAGGTGCCGTAATGGGGATACCGGCATCCATCATCGACATGCAACCGCCGCAGACGGCAGCCATTGAAGAAGATCCGTTGCTTTCAAGCGTTTCAGACACGATGCGGATCGTGTAGGGAAAATCATCATGAGCAGGCAAAACAGCTGCAAGAGCACGTTCGGCCAGCATGCCGTGGCCGATCTCACGACGGCCAGGCCCGAGACGGAAACTGGTTTCGCCGACCGAGAACGGAGGGAAGTTATAGTGCAGCAGGAAGCGTTTGCGCGAACCGCCGTACAGGGTATCGATACGTTGCTCATCGCTTGAAGTGCCAAGAGTGGCGGCAACCAGCGCCTGAGTTTCACCGCGGGTAAAGAGCGCCGAACCATGGACGCGGGGGAGAAAACCGGTTTCGGTAGTAACCGGACGAATGGTGCTGGTGGTGCGGCCATCGATGCGGATACCGGTATCGAGGATATCGGCGCGAACACGCTCATACTCGAAATCGCCCAGAAAGCCTTTGATCTCTTTTGACGAGCCTTCAAATTCGTCTTTGAGAGCTGCAATCGTATCAGCCTTGATCAGATCGATCTGATCGTGACGCTCATTTTTAGCCTTGAGTTTAACCGCTTCGCCCATACGGTCGTAAGCAAGCTCACGTACCCGTGCCTTCAGCGCTTCGTTAACGACTGCCGGAACCACAACACGCTTCGCTACGCCGGCCAGTTTCTGCAACTCAACCTGGGCATTGATCAGTGGGAGCATCGCTTCCTTGGCAAAGAACACCGCTTCCAGCAGGTCTGCTTCGGATACGAACTTGGCTTCACCTTCAACCATGATGACTGCATCGCGGCTGGCGGCAACAACTATTTCCAGATCGCTTTTTTCAAGCTGCTCAGCGGATGGGTTACAGATAAACACACCATCGACACGTGCCACTTTAGCGCCGGCAATCGGCCCCTGGAAAGGGATGTCGGAAATCATCAGTGCCGCAGAAGCACCCAGCATTGACAATATAGCCGGATCATTGTCCTGATCGGCGGAAACTACCGTAGCCATAATCTGGGTATCATTCAGGAAGGTTTCCGGAAACAGCGGACGGATCGGACGGTCGATCAAACGGCAGGTAAGTGTTTCAGGATCGGAAGGACGTGCTTCACGTTTGAAAAAGCCGCCCGGAATCTTGCCGCCGGCGTATGCTTTCTCTGTGTAATTGACGGTCAGCGGGAAAAAATCCTGACCTTCTTTTGCTTCTTTTGTAGCTACAGCTGTGACCAGCACAACGGTATCTCCGCAACTGACAACAACAGCGCCACTGGCCTGTTTTGCCATTTTGCCGGTGGACAGGGTAATAGTTCTGCCCCCGAACTCAACCTGGACTTTTTGTTCCATATTCAATCTCCTCTTCGGTTGCGTTGGGGCCGTCGTTGCAGTTCCTGCGTCACTTCAGTGCAGGAATTCCAACCACGCCCCCAACAAATATAAAAAGGGCCGCAAAGCCCTTTTCTTAAATGAGCATACCGTAAACAGCAAAGCGGTATCCCTGTACCAGTTACAAGGATACCGCCGTTTACTATCTACGAATGCCGAGTCTCTCAATAACAGTTTTATATCGTGCCAGCTCTTTACCCTTCAGGTAATCGAGAAGGCGTCTTCTCTGACCAACCAGCTTGAGAAGGCCGCGACGGCTGTGATGATCTTTTTTGTGAATTTTGAAGTGTTCGGTCAGATACGTAATACGCTCTGTCAGGATTGCGATCTGAACTTCCGGTGAACCTGTATCGCTGTCATGTTTCTTGAATGCATTGATGATTTCCTGCTTTTTTTCAGTTACCAGCACGTTAAACTCCTCCATGAAACTATTTGGTTGGGATTACGAATCCAGGGGGGGAACCCCGAACCGTATGAAACTAAGTTGTTATATTTATCACAGCGTCATCTCACTTGTAAAGCACTAACTTGCAAAGACGCGCTTCAATGCAATGGTCGGCACGTCTTCACAAACCCTCGTCAGCCGGGCAACGGCAACCAGCATTCCGTTATGCGACAGCCTCGCCAACCCCTCGCCAGCAGGTATTGATCCAATGATACCAGTCGTTTCATGCCAGAGCGGAGAACGCCCGAAGGAAACATTGACCAATCCGGCTTCAGTCAGCGGTATATCTGGGAGATGTTCTAACGCCGCAAACGGAGTAATACAGAGCAAAGACGCCTCACCTGCTTCTGTCGCACATGCAAGGGCTTCAAGCGTATGAGCCGCGTCGATTTCAAAGGGACCGCTGGCACTCCTGCGCAATTCCTTAAGGGCAGCGCCGCAACCAACTATGGTCCCAATATCGTCAGCAAGCGTACGAATGTAGGTTCCCCGTGAGCAGGTCACCTTGATTGAGACAAAAGGAAGGGCAAAAGAGAGAAGTTCAATCGAGTGAATTTCGACAGGACGAGCAGGACGTTCAACCTCCTGACCCAATCGTGCCAGTTTGTACAACGGTTGGCCACCCTGCTTGATTGCGGAATACATCGGAGGAATTTGCAGAATCGGACCGGTAAAACGGTCAAAAACAGCCAGCAGTTGCTGTTCGGAAACGGCTGAGTAATCACCTTCCCGTAGCACCGTGCCGGTCATATCAAGGGTGTCCGTTGCCACTCCGAGCTGCATTAACGCTTCGTAGCACTTGATCCCTTCATCTAAGAACGGAATGGCCTTGGTCCCGTCATTAACCGCTATCGGCAAAACCCCGGTAGCAAACGGGTCCAACGTACCGGTGTGGCCGACCTTTTTTGTCCCCAGAATGCGGCGGACCCGACTGACAACATCATGCGAGGTGATGCCGGCCGGCTTATCGATAACGACAAAACCGTTAATCAAAGAGACTCGTCCACGATCTTGTACACAGTGGCCTTGACATCGGCCAGTAAACCATCAACGGTGCATCCGGCGGCGTTGTGGTGACCGCCTCCGCCCAGCGCCCTGGAAAAGGTGGCAACATTGACTTTTCCCTTGGAGCGGAAACCTATTTTCCACTTTAGAGGATCAATCTGACGGAAGAAAATGGCAACCTCCACCCCACGAATGGAGCGAGGGTAATTGACAAATCCGTCGGTAAGCTCGGAGTCGGCGCCGGTAGCGGCATACATATCCAGCGACACCGTAACCGACGCGGCCTGACCGTCCTTAAATACCTCAAGAGTAGGAAGACACTTCGCCAGCAGTTCAAGACGCTTTTGCGGCTGATTCTCGTAAAGCTGTTCTGCCACATCCCAGGCATTTACGCCACATTCAATCATTTCGCCGGCAACGGTAAATGCCTCTCGATTGGCATTGGAATAGCGAAATGAGCCGGTATCGGTAATGATGGCCACATAGATGCAGAGTGCCGTGTCGAGATCAAAACTGTAACCAAAGGCATGGGCGATCCGGTAGACAAGAATGCCGGTAGCTGCTGCCTGGGAGTCGATAAGGTTGAAATCGGCAAAATTATCGCACGACAGGTGATGATCGAGGTTGATGGTCGTGGCAACCCGAGAGAAAGAGCAGAATTCAGCACCAGCCCGCTTCCGCTCACCGATATCGAGCACAACGGCAACATCGAAATCCCTATCGGGAATATGAGGCAAAACTGCATCAGCGCCGTGCAGGAATGCGTACAGGTCGGGAACGGCATCTTGGTAATGAACCGTTACATCTTTGCCGATTGAGCGGAGAAACGAGGCCAGGGCCAGCGATGAACCAATGGCATCACCGTCCGGCCCTTCGTGGGTTGTAAGGAGAAAGGAGGAGTTGTTACGAATGACTTCAATTATCTGCTGAACTTTTTCCGTCATCTTCAGTATGTATCTCCTTGAGAAGAGATTCGATCCGGCTGCCGTAATCAAGTGACTTGTCATATTTGAAGACCAGTTCAGGTGTATGACGGATCGTCAGTTTTTTACCGATGTCCCGGCGAATGTACCCTTTGGCGCTGTTCAGTCCGGCTTCAGTATCTTTCTTGACCTGATCGTCACCGATAACAGTGAAGAAAATGCGGGCAAGACTCAGGTCATCAGTCACCTCGACACCGGTGATGGTGACAAAACCGATGCGCGGGTCGTTAAGCCCGCGGGAAAGGATGGAGCAGATAATTTCATGTATGGTTTCAGCTACTTTGTCCGAACGTTTATGCATAATAACTCCACGTCCGGAATATGCCGTAGATATTCTCTACCGGCGCACTCCGGACGTTGACCTGACCTTATAATTTAGAGGCGATTTTTTCCATTTCAAATGCTTCGATAATATCGCCGAGTTTAATGTCATTGTAGTTCTCAAGTCCGATACCGCATTCATAACCGGTGGCGACTTCCTTGACATCATCCTTGAAGCGGCGCAGTGAAGACATTTTCCCTTCGTACACAACCACGTTGTCACGCAGCAAACGAACCTGCGCATTTCGCACCATTTTGCCATCGGTAACGTAACAACCGGCAACATTGCCGAATTTCGGTACCGAGAACACATCGCGAATCTCGACACGGCCAAGGAACTTCTCTTTGAATGTCGGATCGAGCAGACCTTCCATGGCTTTTTTTACATCCTCAACCGCATCGTAAATGATGCTGTAGAGGCGGATATCGACGCCTTCCCGCTCGGCATGTCCCTGCGCCTTGACTTCGGGGCGAACGTTAAAGCCGATGATGATGGCGTTCGAAGCGGCTGCCAGATTGACATCCGTCTCGGTAACCGCACCAACTGCGGAGTGAATAACGTTGAGGCGGACAGCATCGGTGGAGAGTTTGCGCAGTGATTCGCTGACAGCCTCGACCGAACCCTGAACGTCGCCCTTGACAACCACATTGAGATCCTTGACCTCGCCGCTCTGAATACGTTTATAGAGATCGTCCAGCGACAGCTTGGTATGCTTGGCGAATTCGACTTCACGCTGCTTGATCTGTCGAAGTGTTGCAATTTCCTTGGCCTGTTTTTCATCCTTCATGGCCACGAAAATGTCGCCAGCATCCGGAACACCGGACAAACCGACCAGTTCGACCGGCATGGAAGGACCGGCCTCAGTAACTTTTTCACCGCGGTCATTCTGCATCGCCCTGACACGCCCGGAATGAACACCGACAACACAGTAGTCACCTGTTTTAAGTGTCCCTTCCTGGACCAGAACCGTTGCAACCGGACCACGCCCCTTGTCGAGTTTCCCTTCGACAATGGTGCCCTTGGCTAATTTATTCGGGTTTGCAGTCAACTCCATCAGATCAGCCTGAAGCAGAATCATTTCCAGCAAGCCATCGAGATTGAGACGTTGCTTGGCGGACACTTCCACCATCGTAACGTCACCGCCCCAATCCGAAGAGACAAGACCCTGATCAGTCAACTCCTGCTTAACACGATCCGGTTTGGCACCTGGCTTGTCAATTTTGTTGATGGCGACAATGATCGGTACTCCGGCTGCTTTGGAGTGGTTAATGGCTTCTTTTGTCTGTGGCATAACGCCGTCGTCGGC
>JBAYTT010000172.1:0-8715 GCA_041675485.1 Pelobacteraceae bacterium
CTGCGATGGCATCCGGTCTTGATTTCAACAAGGCAATCACCATCGGGAATGGCTCGAAAGAGGTAATAGAGTTCACTGACCCGGATTGCCCCTATTGCCGCAAGGCCTCCAAGTATTTTGAGGGGCGCAGTGACGTTACCCGCCATGTCTTTTTTTACCCACTTCCCCGGCATCCCAAAGCAAAAGAAAAGGCTCAATATGTTTTATCTCAAGCAGACCGCGCAAAAGCATATCGCGAGGTCATGTCTGGCAAAATGGACTCAGTCTCGAAGTTTGAGGGGATAACCCTCAAGGGGATAAAATTACAGGAAGAGCAGTTTGAAACGGCAAAAAAGCAAAAAGTTGATTCCACGCCGACTTTTTTGATCAACGGCAGGATTATCGTCGGGTTTGATCAAAAGAAGATTGAACAGGCGTTAGGCCCGAAATAACGGTACGTTCCAGAAACACAAAGAAAAGGCGCTCTCTCCGGGTGCCTTTTTTACTGCAAAACAGAGCTATTAGTCTTTACTTTCGCTCCATGCACATTTTTTGCGAAAAGGCATAAAATACGCTATCATTCGCTTTATCTTGTTCGCAGCGGTTAAGGTTTCAGTAACAGGAGCCAGAAGTGATCAGAACATGTGGCAGGCGACAGCTTTTTCGGACTCTATTAGTTTTAATAACTGGTTTTATGTGGAGCGCATCTGTGGCAGATGCCGCCCAAGAGTCGTACGATATCGATCTTAAAGATCTTCGGCGCGCTCCGGTTCGCCACACAAAGGAGCAGCAGTTACCGCCGCACAAACCAAGTGGGCCCACGGCCACACAATCAGTCCCAAGGGAAGGAAGCAGCACCTATGTCGTTCGTCCGGGAGACCATCTATATCTCATCCTGATACGTCGCTATGGCCTCTCGAATGAAGCCGCAGAGCAGCTTATTCCGCAAATAATGCATCAGAACGGCATCCGGAACCCGAAGAGTCTGACCGTCGGGCAACAACTGTCCATCCCGCTCCCGACGGCAGTAAACAAACCTTCACCAGGCAGCCATAAGAAAATACACCGGACTCGCCAGTCCGAAGCGACGTCCGCGCAACCTCAACCCCTTGCCGCCGACTTACCACCATATATCCGAGAAGTGGTAGCCCCACCGTCCAAGCCCTGCGTTCTGGCACGAGAGGTTGCGGACCGGTTGAGAGTTCGTGTCTCCACATTTTTCCCCTTTATGAGTGCTGATAGCATCAGCATGTCCTACGACGTACAAAAAGCAGCCGTGGTATGCGGGCTTGCTCCAGACGAGGCATACACACTTGAACGTCTGCTGGGAAGTCACGGTGTGAAATTGCTGGTTTTCAAAGGAGATGAGACTCCGCGCGCCGTAATCGAAAAACTTGCCGATCGTCTTGGAATTTCCTTCCGCTTGTCCAATGCCAACGCCAATGCAGAACTTCCAGTCACCTATCTTTTTCCAGCCGCCATTGACGGCAATGATCTCAGGTTGACAATTCGCCCAGAGGTCGACTCATCTAAATAACCACCTGTTTCCCTCCTACTCCCCAAGACCGCTTCTCGTGCATTCTCAGGAGCATTCCTTCGTTTCATAAAGAAAGGCCCGAACAGATATCCGGGCCCTGATTGAGATGGCTAATTAATTATCGCTGTAAAGTGGAAAGTCAGTACTCCATCGGCATAGCCTTAACCTGTTTGGCGGTAAAGACCGGGCCATCCTTGCAGACGTAGACGTTACCCACATTGCAGCGACCGCATTTGCCCAGGCCGCACTTCATCCGGTTTTCCAGCGTGGTGTAGACCTGCTCGTCACTGAAGCCGAGCTTCTCCAGTACCGGCAGGGTAAACTTGATCATGATCGGCGGGCCGCAGACCAAGGCGATGGTATTGTCCGCACTTGGCGCCGTTTCTTCCAGGATCGTCGGCACGAACCCGACCCTGCCGTCCCATTCCGGCCCGTTGCCGCCCGGATCGACGGTCTTGACCAGCCGCACGTCTCCCCGCTCCTGCCATTCTTTCAGTTCCCGTTTGTAGACGAGGTCGGCTTCGGTGCGCGCCCCGTAGACGATCGTGATGTCGCCGAACTTGTCGCGCAGGTCGAGGCAGTTCCAGATCAGGGTACGAAGCGGCGGCAATGCGATGCCTCCGGCCACGAAGACCAGGTTCTTGCCGTAGAACTCTTCAATAGGATAGGAGTTGCCGTAGGGGCCGCGTACCCCCATGGAGTCACCGACTTCCAGGCGGCGCAGCTCTTCAGTTACCCGTCCCACGGAGCGGAAGCAGCATTCGATGTACCCCTTTTTGGTGGGGGATGAGGCGATGCAGAAGGTGGACTCGCCGGCGCCGAAGGCGGAGTACTCGGCAAACTGGCCGGCCCGGTAGGTAAAGTTCTCTCTGAGATTCTCGTCCTGGAAGACCAGCTTGAGGGTACGCACGTCCGGGGTCTCGTCGATAACTTCCGCGACGGTGGCCAGATAGGGGAGGTAGATGTTTTTGTTGGTGTTATCACACATTTTTTAAACCTTTATTTACCGCAAAGACGCTAAGGACGCTAAGGAAACCAAAATCTTAAAACCGTCTTTTTGTTTAACCAAGTTTTTGCCGTTCTTTGCGTCCTTCGCGTCTTTGCGGTGAGATCGTCCTTTGTTATTTTTTGCCTATCTCTTCTACAATTGCCGCGATATCGATCCCGACCGGGCAGATACGGACACATCTGCCGCAGCCGGTGCAGAGGGTCTGGCCGAATTTGTCATCATAGTATTTGAACTTGTGCATGATGCGGTTGCGGTAGCGTTTCGGCTGCTGGTCGCGCGGGTTGTGACCCGAGGCGTGATGGGTGAATTTCCAGAAGCCGCAGGCGTCCCAGCTCTTTCTCCGTTTGCCCGCTTTTTCGGTTCCTTCGTCGACGATGTCGAAGCAGTGGCAGGCGGGGCAGACAAAGGCGCAGGCGCCGCAGCCGACACAGCGGACTGCGATGCCGTCCCAGAGCGGGTCTTCGAAGTGGTCGTCCAGCCAGGCTTTGACCTTTTTCAGGTCGATCTTTTCGGTCTGCGGTGCGGCCAGCGGAATTGTGTTGGCTTTGGTCGGTTCGGCAAAGAGGTTTTTGTGGTTGGCGATCAGTTGTTCGCCCTTTTCGCTATAACTCTCGCAGGCGTAGCCGCCACCTTCCAGCGGGGTCAGGAACAGGTCGCTCCCTTTGGTTTCGCTTGGTGACAGGCCGACGGCGGTGCAGAAGCAGGCATCGTCGGCAGTGGTGCAGGCCAGGCCGATGATGGTGGTCTTTTTTCTCCGTTCCAGGAAGAATTCATCCTTGTAGTCCCAGGAGAAGACGGCATCCAGTACCGGAATGGCGGCGGCGTCGCAGGGGCGCACTCCCACCAGGACGGTTTCCGGAAACCGTGCCGGATCGATGTCCTTCAAGTTGATCTGTTGCCCCTCTTTTGTGTAGGACATGATGTCTTCGCAGAGCGGGAAGAAGGCTTCCTTGGCGGATCGGCGCGGCAGCTGGCCGGTCGCCATGTCGGCGGCGCTCTGTAAAGGTTCGTAGAGCGGGATGCCGGCATTCATGTGCGGGGCAACGACACGGGTTCCCTGTTTGATCAGGGTGTCGAGGAGAGTGGTCAGGTTTTGTTGGGTGATGTATTTTTGCATAATTAGCCTTTAAAAACTTCTTTACCGCAAAGACGCGAAGAGCGCAAAGGAACCAAAATCATAAGAACTGCTTTATTGTTTGAACCCAGAAGACTTTGTCGTTCTTTGCGTCCTTTGCGTCTTTGCGGTTAAGTTGCTGTTTATGTTCTATTTTATAAAGCTCTGATCATCCTTTTCTTCATAACTTGCCAGCGGCCCTTTGTCGTTGACCTCGAAGCCTGCCTCGTAGTCGTACAGTTCTTTCAGCTCCTTGGCCATTTTGCGGTTCAGGAGGTTCAGGGGGATGTCCATGGGGCAGACCCGCTCGCATTCGGCGCAGCCGGCGCAACGACCTGCCAGGTGCATGGCACGGACGATATGCCAGGCGGTGTTGCCGGCCGGGCGGGGAGTGGTTTCCACCATCTGCGGTTTGTTGCGGTCGCAGAGGCATTGTTCGCAGAAGCAGAAGGGGCAGACCTGACGGCAGGCGTAGCACTTGATGCATTTGGCGAACTGTTCTTTCCAGTAGGCCCACCGTTCGGCCGGGGTCAGCGCTTCCAGGCGGGCGATTTCGGCGGCGTATTTGCCGTCCTGCTGTGGTTTTGTCGGCAATTGTACGTTCGGGACAAAGTCGCACCCTTGTGGCAGTTGGGTGTTGCATTCGGTGCATTTGGGGGCAATGGTCTCCGCTGTCAGTGCGGTGGCCGGTTGGGTCGTGGCGGCCAGCACGCCGGCACAGGGGACGCCGATCAGGTAGAGGTCTTCGCGTTTCAGCTGTGATTCCCCCATCAGCCCGACGATTGCTTTCAGGTCGCACCCTTTGACGACGATGCCGATCTTCCCTTTTTTGGGAATTTCCTTTTTGGCTTTGGTCAGGTAGAGGGCCAGGTTGTTGACGCTGGCGGGGGTAAAAATCAGTTTGTCCGCTGCTGCTGCGTCGGTGATGACGATCGGCTGGGCCGACCCTTTGCGGCGGGCGGCGGCGTAGCCGATGATGGTGGCAACTTCTCCTGAGGAGAGGAGGCGTTTCGCTTCACCGCGAATGGCTTCGGTGACGGCGGCGTAGATGGATGTGTCGATTGGTTGAGTCATGTATTAAACCTTTAGTCACTAAAATCGGGGAGAAAACAAATCCTACAACTGAATCACTCGCGCAACCAGAAGGAGGTGCCTCTAGGCAAGGCGCAAAGAGATTCAAGGGCCTACTGTCAGTCAGTCTTTAACCATCCGTTTCTCGGTTTTGGTTCTACTTTGCGTTCTTTGCGCCTTTGCGCGAGTCCGCTTTTCAGATTGCCTCGTACGCTTCTTTTAATTCCGGCGTGTCGATCGTGCCGGACCACTGTTCTTCCAGCGCCAGTTCCTTGAATTCGGTCATCGGTCCCATGGCGCGAACTTTTTCGGTGAGGTCGGTGACGACTTCCACCCACTTGCCCCCTTCGGCGGCGGAGACCCAGGAGAATTGCAGGCGGTTCAGATCGACTCCGACGAATTCGAGCAGTTTCCTGAAGGCGGCGAACCGGCGCCGGGCATGGAAGTTGCCGGCGATGTAGTGGCAGTCGCCGGGATGGCAGCCGGAGACGAGGACGCCGTCGGCTCCCTGCTGGAAGGCTTTCAGGATGAAGACCGGGTCGATGCGACCGGTGCAGGGAAACTTCAGGACCCGCACGTTGGCCGGGTACTGCATGCGGCTGGTGCCGGCCAGGTCGGCCCCGGCGTAGGTGCACCAGGTGCAGACGAAGGCGATTATTTTCGGTTCGAAGTCGTGTTTTGGTTTTTCTGGATGCATTTAATATAACCTTTCAAAAGCCAGGCCTTGGAACCGCCCGTTCGCTTACTCACTCAAGACGCAAAGGGCGCAAAGAAAGGCAAAAGCTAAGAACATACTGGGGTAAAGCTAAAACGAATCTATTCTTGTTTTTCCTTTGCGTTCTTTGCGTCTTTGCGGTTCAAATGATTTTCAGGGTGTTACAGCGCCTCTATCATTGCGACGATCTGTTCGTCAGTATACCCATCCAACTCTACGGATTTCGACGGGCAGGTGGCTTGGCAGGTGCCGCAGCCGCCGCAGACGCCAGGGTTTACGTAGGCAACTACTTTGATCAGGTTACCCTGGCGATCTTTTATCTCTTTTTCTTCCACCGCTCCGTACGGGCAGACTTTCTTGCAGGCAAAACAGGCGACGCAGCCGGCTTCTCTGACTTTGGCGACGATCGGTTCCCGCTCCAGCTGGTCTCTGGAGAAGAGGGTCATTACTTTAGCTGCCGCTGCGGATGCCTGGGAGACGGTTTCCGGGATGTCTTTGGGTCCCTGGCAGGCACCGGCGAGGTAGATGCCGGCGGTGGCGCATTCTACCGGGCGCAGTTTGGCGTGGGCTTCGGAGTAGAAGTGGTATTTGTCATAGGAGATGCCGAGTTTCTGGGCCAGCTGGTCGGCCCCTTTCTGGGGCTGGACGGCGGTGGCGAGGACAACCATGTCGGCTTCGATTTCGACCTGGACGCCAACGGCGATATCGCTCCCCATGACGACGATTTTGTCGCCTTTCTGGTAAAGGCGCGAGACCATGCCGCGGATGTAGACGGCTTCTTCTTCCTCGATGGAGCGTCGCCAGAATTCGTCGTAGGCTTTGCCGGGGGTGCGGGCGTCCATGAAGAAGACGTAGGCCTGGCCATCGTGGACTTTATGGTGATAGAGCATGGTGTGTTTGGCGGTGTACATGCAGCAGACTTTGGAGCAGTAGGAGATACCCTTCTCCCTGGCTCTCGAGCCGATGCATTGGATGAAGACTATTTGCTTCGGTTCCTTGCCATCGGAGGGGCGCAGGATTTTGCCGCCGGTGGGGCCGGAGGCGCTGGCGAGGCGCTCGAAGGTCATGCCGTCGATGACGTCGGGGATCTTGCCATGGCCGAATTCGCCGTATCCTTTGATGGGGGAGCCTTTGGGTTTTTCGTCGATGCTGTAGAGGTCAAAGCCGGTGGCGACGACTATTGCGCCGACGGCTTCGGTGATCAGTTGGTCCTGCTGGTCGAAGTCTACGGCGCCGGGGCCGCAGACTTTCTGGCAGACGCCGCATTTGCCGGTTTTGAACATGGTGCAGTTGTCACGGTCGATGACCGGGGTGTTCGGGACGGCTTGCGGGAACGGGACGTAGATGGCGGTGCGCAGGCCGATGTTCTGGTCGAATTTGTTGGGAATCTTTTTCTGGGGGCATTTGGTCATGCAGACGCCGCAGCCGGTGCATTTGTCTTCGTCGACGGAGCGGGCCTTTTTCTTGATGGTGACCTGGAAGTTGCCGATGTACCCTTCGACCAGTTCTATCTCACTGTAGGTGTAGAGTTTGATTTTCGGGTGGTTGGCGACGTCAACCATTTTAGGGGTCATGATGCATTGCGAGCAGTCCAGCGTCGGGAAGGTCTCCGAAAGCTGGGCCATGTGGCCGCCGATGGAGGGTTCCCGCTCGACGAGGATGACTTCGTGGCCGCAGTCGGCGATGTCCAAGGCTGCTTGTATCCCGGCGATGCCGCCGCCGATGACTAATGAGCGTTTGGTGATCGGGACGGTGATGGCGGGGAGGATGCGGTTCTTTTTGACGCGTTCGACCATCATGCCGACGATTTCAATGGCTTTATGGGTGGCTTCTTCTTTGTTTTCGTGGACCCAGGAGCAGTGTTCCCGGATGTTGGCCATTTCACAGAGGAAGGGGTTGAGACCGGCGGCTTCGACGGCTTTCCTGAAGGTCTTTTCGTGCATGCGCGGACTGCAGGCGGCGACGACGATGTGGCTGAGTTTCTGTTCCTTGATGGCATTTTTGAGCAGGTTCTGGCCAGGGTCGGAGCACATGTATTTGTAGTCGGTTGAGTAGGCTACGCCGGGAAGTTTGCCGACTTCAAGCGCTACGCGTTCGACGTCTACGGTTCTGGAGATGTTTTCGCCGCAATGGCAGATGAATACGCCTATTCTTGACATGCTACAGTAACCCCTTTTCTTTCAACAGCGGCGTCGGGTTGACGATCATGGCGTCAAGTCCCAGTTTGTCAGGGCCGAGGCCGACGGAGAGGCCGACCAGTTGGGTGAGGTAGAAGACCGGCAGGTTGTAGCTGGTCTGGTAGACTCCTTCGATTTCTTTCTGGCGGATGTCCAGGTTGCCGTGGCACAGGGGGCAGCCGACCATGATGCAGTCGGCGCCGGCGGCTTTGGCGGAGTCGAGGATGGCGCCGGTGAGCTGGATGACGACGCCGGGACGCGAGAGGGTGAAGTTGGCGCCGCAGCATTCGAGGCGATGGGTCCAGGCGACTGTTTCGGCGCCGGCGGCTTCGACGACCCGTTCCATGATGGTGGGGGCTTCGGTGCAGTCCAGGTTCGGGACGTCGGTCGGACGGGTCAGGAGGCAGCCGTAGTAGCAGGCTACTTTGAGGCCGGTGAGCGGTTTGTTGACCGAGGCGGCGAGTTTCTCCAGTCCCAGGTCTTTGGCCAGGATCTCCAGCAGGTGTTTTACTTTGCTGTCCAGTTTGACCGGGGCGGCGATGGCTTTCTCGACCTGTTTCCGTTTGGCGGCGTTTTCTTCCAGGGTGTGCTGGGTGAATTTGAGCCGTGAGAAGCAGGCGGCACAGGCGACGGCAAGGTCTCCTTCAACTTTGTCGGCCAGTTCCAGGTTCTTGGCGCACAAGGATAGGGAGAGAAGTTCGTCGACGTTGTGGGCCGGGGTGGCACCGCAGCAGAACCAGTCCGGGACTTCGGTGAGGCCGATGCCGAGTGCTTTGAACAGTTCACGGGTGGAGAGGTCGTATTCGCCGGCGGAGGCGTGCAGGGAGCAGCCGGGGTAGTAGGAGTATGAGAGTTTTGAGTTCATTGAGTTCCTTTGAGAGGTTCAAGGTTCAAGGTTCAGGGTTACAACCTTGAACCGGCTTTTCAACCCTGAACCTTGAACCGGTTTTACAACGCTTCCCCGTTTTTACGCATCGCTTCGATGCGGCTGAAGATTTTTTCGACTTCGGACAGGTTCTTGTTCTTTTTGTGGAACATTTTAAGTTTGCCTTTGGCGAACAGTTTGGGGCCAAGCATCATGTCTTTCAGGAATTGACCGGATTTTACGTTGAA
>JBAYTT010000173.1:0-8626 GCA_041675485.1 Pelobacteraceae bacterium
CCTGGGCGATCCCGACGCCGCAGAGGATGAAATATTTCCAGGCCGCCTCGATGGCGGTCGGGGTCCGGTAGAGCGACACCAGCAGCACGGTCGCCAGGGTCGCCAGCTCCATGGAGATCCAGAGGACCCCGAAATTATTGGTCACCAGGGCGATCAGCATGGCGAAGATGAAGAGCTGGAACATGGCGTGATAAAAACGCATGCGCCAGTGACCGACCCGGCCATGCTCCCGCTCGACCCGCATGTAGCGGCGGCTGAAGACAGCGGTCGTGGTGGAGACGAGAGTCGTCAGGACGACGAGGGAGATATTCAGGTAATCGACAAAAAAGTAGGTTGAGCCGGAAATGCTCCCCCCCTCGTGATAGACCTGCAGCGCCAGAACAAGCGACACGATGAAGGTCAGCAGGGAACCACCGATGTTGACCTCCGGTGCAAAACGCCAGTCGCCGATAAAAGCCAGGATCAGCGCCACCAGGATTGATATGCCGAGGAGAGATAAGAGGATCATGGTCTAGTCCGTCTCCTTCAGTTTTGCCATCTGATCCACGTCCAGGCTGTCAAAGGTCGTGTTGATATGGAAGAAGAAGATGCCGAAGATGAAGGCCGCAATCAGCAGGTCGAGCGCCACCCCCAGCTCCACCACCATCGGCATGCCGTAGGTGGCACTGGTGGCGGCGAAGAAGAGGCCGTTCTCCATGGCCAGAAAGCCAAGAATCTGCGTAACGGCATGACGGCGGGTGACCATCATCAGCATCCCGAGCATGACCGTGGCCAGCGCCACCGCCAGGGTGGAGCGGGTCATCAGGGTGGAGAGCTCACGGATCGGCGCGGTCAGATGATAGCTGAAGACCACCAGCACGATCCCGAGCAACATCGTGGTCGGAATATTAACTATCGATTCGATGTCGCGGTGGATCTTCAGCTTGTGTACCAGCTTGTAGAGGATGTAGGGGAGCAGGAGGACCTTCATGCCGAGCGTCAGGAGCGAGGAGATGTACAGGTGGTGTTCGCCGCTGGCAAAGCCGATCACGGCGGTGCTGAGCGCCAGGAAAAAGCCCTGCCAGGCAAAGATATGGACCAGACCCATGATCTTGCGCTGGGCCAGCAGGGCAAAGGCGGAGAGCAGAATCATGGCCGCCAGCAGGCTGTTTATCTGGGCTGCTATGGTGTGGGTCATGACATCACTCCAGGATGAAGAACGCGATCATGCCGAGTGTCGCCAGCAGGAAAGCGCTCCCCAGATATTCGGGGAGGCGGAAAATCCGCATTTTGGCCAGGCCGGTCTCGATCAGGACCATGACCAGCGCCCCGACCATCAGCTTGACGACCAGCGAAGCGAGCGCCAACGCCAGCGAACCGAGATCGCCTCCCGCCGCAATCCCCCAGGGGCAGAAAGAGGCGATGCCGAGGGCGAAGAAGAGCGTCAGCTTCATCATGCCTGCCCATTCGATCAGGGCCAGATGGCGTCCCGAATATTCCAGGATCATCGCCTCATGGATCATGGTCAGTTCCAGGTGGGTAGCCGGGTTATCAACCGGGATGCGGCCGGTTTCGGCCAGCGCGATCAGGATGAACGCCGCCAGGGCAAAGGCGAGTGACGGGCGGATGACAAACTGGGTATGCGCCATGACCGACACCATCTGGGTCAGCGAGGTGGAATTGCTCGCCAGCGACACCGTAAAGATCGCCATCAGCATGGCCGGTTCGGCCAGTGACGCGATGGTCATTTCGCGGCTGGAACCCATGCCGCCGAAGGCGGTGCCGATATCCATCCCGGCCAGTGCGGTAAAAAAGCGGACGATCCCGAACAGCATGACCAGGGCGATAACGTCGGCGATGGCCGACAGCGGCAGATCGACCGAGATCAGCGGGATAATTCCGGCCGCGATGGTTGTCACGCCAAAGGTCAGATAGGGGGTGAAACGGAAGAGCCACGATGCGTTTTCGGCCAGGACGATATCCTTGCCGAACAGCCGCCTGATATCGCGATACGGTTGCAAAACTCCCGGCGCACTGCGCCCCTGGACCCGGCATTTCAGCACCTTGACCCACCCGGCAAAAGCGGGGGCCAGACCGAGCAGCAACATGAACTGGAACAGTTCTATGGCGAACGGATGGAGGCTCATCCCAGGAATACCAGCAGCACGATCAGGGTTACGAACGAATAGAGCAGGTAAATCTGAATGCGCCCCTGCTGCAGCTTGCCGACCTGTCGCGCAATCCAGTAGGCCGCATCTCCCTGCGGTTCGTAGAGCCAATTCCAGAAACGATCCCTGATCCGCAAGCGGTACTGCAGGCTGACTGGGAAAGCGGGGTGATTGGTGTGCGGCACAATTTCAACCTGTTCGCGCACCGCAAAGAGGAAACCGAGCACCCGCCGGATCGGCATGGAGAAGGCGGTGGCGGTGTACTGCATGCGGGGAGTCAGCTTGGCAAAGCCGCAATCCCAGATCGGCACCCTGCTGACGCGGGTGGCACGCAGATGCAGCAGCAGCCAGGTAACTGCAACCACCGCCAGAATCCCGATAAACACCAGCGGACCGGAATAGGAGGCGCGCTCGTGGGCTATCGGCGTCAGCCACATCCAGCCGAATTTTCCGGCGGACTCAGCCAGCCTGCCGCCGCACAACTGCTCGGGAATAGTATCCAGCCAGCCGATGACCCAGGTCGGCAGAATCCCCAGCAACAGGCAGGTAAGCGCCGCCAGAAGCATCCCAATCCGCATGGACCAGCCGACTTCATGGATCCGCTCCGGCTTCTGGTGCCCGCGCCAGTTGCCCAGAAAGACCACTCCGAAGACCTTGACGAAACAGGCGGCGGCCAGTGCCCCGGTAAGCGCCAGCATGGCGGCTCCGAGCGGAATCAACAGCTTCAGGATCGGATGCGGCAGCGCCGGAGAAAGAAGGAAGGCCTGAAAGGTCAGCCACTCCGAGACAAAGCCGTTGAAGGGTGGCAGGGCCGAGATCGAGACACAGCCGACCAGAAAAAGCGGTGCCGTCCAGGGGAGACGGTGGATCAGCCCTCCCATCTCCTCCATGTTCCGCTCATGGGTGGCATGCAGCACCGCCCCGGCCCCCATGAAGAGCAATCCCTTGAACATGGCATGGTTGAGGGTGTGATACAGGGCGGCGACCAGCGCCAGGGCGGCCAGGTTCGGCAACTGGAACGCGGCAAAGATCATCGACAGCCCCAATCCGATCAGGATGATGCCGATATTCTCGACCGAGTGATAGGCCAGGAGGCGTTTCAGGTCATGCTGCATCAGGGCGTACAGCACCCCCATCACCGCCGAGATCAACCCCAGCGCCAACACAATGCCACCCCACCACCAGGGAAATACCTTGATGAAATCGAAGGCGAAGCGACAGATGCCGTAGATGGAAGTTTTGAGCATGACCCCGCTCATCAGGGCCGAGATATTGGAGGGGGCAACCGGATGCGCTTCAGGCAGCCAGACATGGAGCGGAATGACGCCGGCCTTGGCGGCAAATCCGAAAAAGGCGAGAAAAAAAGCGGCGGCTGCCCAGCCAGATGAGAGGTGAGCCGCGCGCATCGCATCAAAGGTATAGCCGTCAAAACCCCCGGCGCCACCCTGAGACGCCATGACGCCAAAGGCCAGCAGAATGGCGAGCGCTCCGGCATGGGCGATCAGAAGATACAGGAAGGCGGCCCGGCGGTTTTCGGCCCGTTCATCCTCGTACATGACCAGAAAGTATGAGGCTGCCGCCATCATCTCCCACGCCACCAGGAAGAAATAGGCGTCATCCGCCAGTACCACCAGCAGCATTCCGGCCAGAAAGAGCGCATAAAAGCAGATCATCTGCGTGATCGACCGCTCGCCGCCATACCCTTTGACATACTCGATGGAATAGATCGAAACGAACAGCCCCATCAGACCGATCACGACCAGGAAAAAACCGGCCAGCGGGTCAAGTCGCAGATGGAAAGGGAGGCCGGGAATGCCGAGTGTCATGATCGCGGAAGCAACCGATCCATCCGCCACCGCCATGACCCCGGCGATAACGGCAGCCAGCGAGGCGACCGCAGCCAGAGAAAACGCCAGCGGGATCTGGAGCGAACGCACCGAACGGAGTAGCGGCGCCAAAACTGCCAGCGCCAG
The DNA here is from genome assembly GCA_041675485.1 of Pelobacteraceae bacterium. Taxonomy (GTDB): domain Bacteria; phylum Desulfobacterota; class Desulfuromonadia; order Geobacterales; family Pseudopelobacteraceae; genus JACRCG01. Next base: position 4,121 of record JBAYTT010000173.1, read on the forward strand.
GAGCAGCAGCACCGAAAAACCGGCTATGTCGAGAGGTGCTGCCATGCGGATACCTCGGGTATACCAGCAAGATCAGTCAAAAAAGAGCAGCGGCGTTATCATTTATACGGCAGGCATTCCTGTTTCAAATCGGCAACCTTGACAAATTCCGGGTCTTTATGAACCAGTGTTGCATCCAGCTGCAATGCCGATGCAGCTATCCAGGCATCAGCCAATGAAAGCGGGAAACATGCCTTTATTGCCGCCGCACGTTCCAGAAGTTCGGGCGACTCGTGCAGCCAGATAATCGGCAGTCGCACACATATTCCATACGCTTCACGCGCAACCTTTTCCCCTTCATCCTTCCAAACCCGATAGAGAAGCTCCATCTGCGATATGAAACAACCATGACAGACCACCTCAGCTCGCGCAGTTGCCTCAAGCAGGACTGCCACTCGTTCCGCTCCCGGCTCGTTATCCCGCAACGCCAGCAAAGCTGAAGTGTCCAGCAGATAGCGGTTCATGTTTCCCGCATCCTTTCAGCTTCACGCTCCTCCACCAGACGTGCCGCAGAACCTCCCTTGCCGCTGCCACGGAACGCCGTCAATAATTGCGTTGTTAACGACAGTACATCCGGGTTGCTTTTTTCCTGTATCAGTGATTCATACTCCTGCGGTGAAAACAGGTAGGCTACCGGCCTGCCCCGGCGGGTGATGGAAACCGGCTCTCGCTGGGCAGTATCCAGCAACATGCCAAAATGATTCTGGGCTTCTACGGATGTCATGGTTCTCATTGCAATGCCTCTTCTTACATAGCTAGTACATATACTATAGCCATTATAGCTATTACAGTTTCTTTTGCAACAGCGGATTGTATTGAAACAATTATTACAGGGTAAAAGGGCGAAGCAGGTGAGAGTTTTGCTTCGACCCTACCGGTAATCACTCAAAAAAAGCACCACCAGCGTAATCAAAATATAGAGGACATACTGCTGCAGGATCCCGCTCTGCATCCTCCGGATCGGGAGGACGCGTTTATAAAGACGCTCCAGGGCCGGGATATAGACCAGTTCCAGCACCGCCTCCGGGACATGGCTGTGAAACCGGGTGACGGATGGAAAAATTCCGGTGGCAACGCCGGGTCGGTGGGTCTGGGGCTTGAGCACGAAAGCGAAGAGGGAGGTCAACATCCCGGCAAACGACGAGGCACTGTACTGCATCCGCGCGGCAGGACGCTGATAGCCGCACCCCCAGGTAACGGTTTCACTCTGTGGAGCCGATGCCAGCCGGCGGCGATACCAGAGTGTCAGCAGACCAAGCAGGAGCAGCAGTGATACCGCCAGGATCGACACCATCGGCAGCGGAACCAGGGCAGCCAGGGTCGTGTCGGCAAAAGCGGCCGGCAGCGGGAAGGCGGTCAGACTAGCCCGCTGCAAAACCGTGCTGAGCAGCGATGGCGCCAGACCGATAGCGACACAGAGCAGGGCCAGGATCGTCATCGGCAGCAGCATCTGCCACCCCGCCTCATGACCGGCGGCATGCTCTTTGTCGCGGGGGACTCCCAGAAAGACAATGCCGTAGACCTTGACAAAACAAGCCACCGCCAACCCTCCCACCAATGCCAGCGCCGGAGCGGCCAGCGCAGTTATGGCCGCCGACATCCCGGCCCCCTGGATACCGCGGAAAAACCCGATATAGATCAGGAGTTCGCTGATAAAGCCGTTCAGCGGCGGCAGGCCGCAGATCGCCACGGCCCCCACTCCGAACAGCAGGGCCGTGTACGGCAGACGGCGTGCAACTCCCCCCATCAGGTCTATTTCGCGGGTGCCGGTGGCATGGATAACCGAGCCGGCTCCCAGAAAGAGCAGCGCCTTGAAGGTGGCATGGTTGAGGACATGCAGCAGTGCTCCCGCAGTACCGAGTAGCACCATGGTTGCAGAGCCGACCTCCTGTCCGATCAACGCAACCCCGATCCCCATGAAGATAATGCCGATGTTTTCAATACTGTGATACGCCAGCAACCGTTTCAGATCATGCTGACCGATGGCGAAGGCGACACCGGCGACCCCAGAGACAACTCCCAGCAGCAGCACAACCGCCCCCCACCAGAGCGGGATGCCGTGAAAGAACGAGAGTGTCCTGATCAGCCCGTACACCCCGACCTTGAGGATCACGCCCGACATGGCGGCTGAGACATGGCTGGGGGCGTTGGCGTGGGCCGACGGGAGCCAGATATGGAGCGGCATGATGCCGGCCTTCATGCCGAAGCCAAACAGGGCGATCAGGAAGAGTGCCGCGGACAGTCCGGAAGAAGCAGCCAGCGAAGCGGGCGCGGGAAAAAGCCAGGAACCGGTCAGCAGATTCAGGAGCGGAAAGAGCGCAAACAGGCCGAGCGTCCCGGTGTGGGTGGTAATCATGTACAGTGTGCCGGCCTTGTTGACCTCCGGTTTTTCATCTTCAGTCGAGACCAGAAAGTAGGCGGAAAGCGCCATGATTTCCCAGACGAACAGGAAACTGATGCCGTCACGCGCCAACGTAACACCACTCATACTGGCGGTCATCAAACCGAAAAAGAATGTCATTTTGCGAACGTTGGCGGGATAGTGATCGGCATGCCAGTAGGAACGGGCATACAGTGCGGCACAACCGGGGATTAAAAAAATGGGGAGCAGAAACCAGGCGGAAAGCGAATCGACCCCAAACTCAGCCGGACCGAAAGGGAGTGTCCAGGCAAGTTGAAACAGTTCGGAACGACCGGTGAACAACGCCATAACAGCGCCGGTCAGTCCTAGGGCGGAAGCCGTCAGCATCAGAACGGTCGCCAGCAATTGGCCACGGGAGGCGTTCAGAAGTCCGGGCACCAGCAGTGGGGCACCGGAGAGGGCGGCCAGCAGTGTGGCGGTAAAAATCAGTGTACTCGCGGAAACCAACTCCTGCGCCATGATGCCTTACCTCCTGACTATAGTTTCCTCCAGCGCCCGAACCACCGCCATGATCTCTTTTTCTGTTCCGGGGCGGTGCAACAGCGCCTGAAATTCTTGATCATGCAGCAGGAATGCCAGTTTGGCCAGCAGATGTAGATGTGCCTTGACGTTGGGAGTTACCAAAGTAAAGAGAATCGTAACCGGCTGGCCGTCAATGGCGTCAAAGTCGATCGGATTCTTGAGAAAACAGAGGCTGATGGCAGATTCACTCGTTTGACCGACAATCGGATTGCGAACATGCGGGATGGCGATGCCGTTCCCGAAGGCGGTTGAACCGAGCGCCTCACGCGCCAGCAGGGTTTGCAGCAGGTACTCGGAATCGAGGAAGGGGGGGAGCTTGAGCCGGGAAACAACCTCGCGCAGAGCCGTTTCCGGGGTATCGCCCGGCAGGTCGTAATAAATACCCCCCTGAACCAGCGCCTCGGAAACCAGCGGACGATCCGGATTTTCGTCACTGGCGGCAAATATCTCGGGCGGAATAGTGATCCCATGGTTGGTGGCCCATTCCAGGAGGTCCACCCGGTTGACCTGATAGCGCTCATCATGCTTATGGGCCGGAAGGCCCTTGCTTTTAATCCAGCCTAATATCGTTTTTTCATCGACGCCGATAGCGGCGGCAAGATCGGTTACCTTTAAAAACATCGCACGACTCTCCGGATATCATCATTCCACGCAAGCAGTTGCTAATTCTGGCTGACGTACAAAAAACAATATGTTATTACCAATAAAACGTCAATCGCATTTTCTATCAACGGTTGGCGGCATAATCATGCACTGCGAGGCGTCATCATGGACAATGAACTGAAGTTACAACTCAAACAGGTTCTCACATCACTGCAGCTGCTGCTGCCGAAACCGGTGGCCGAGATCGACTGGGAGGTATGCCACGCCGCCAACTGGCGGAGACATTCCTTCAGCGGCTATCTGGAACCGGTCGAAAGCATCGAGCAGATCGCGCTTGACGACCTGCTCGGCATCGAAGAACAGAAACGGACCGTTGAAGAAAACACCCGCCAGTTTCTTGCCGGTTTCCCGGCCAACAACACTCTTTTATGGGGAACGCGCGGCACAGGCAAATCATCCCTGATCCGGGCGATGCTTAACAATTATGCCGCAGAAGGACTGCGGATTGTCCAGGTCGATAAAACAGATCTGATCCATCTGCCGGACATCGTGGACAGCATCAAGCGGTTGCCGTACCGCTTCATCATCTTCTCCGATGATGTGTCCTTCGAAGTGGGGGAATCAAGCTACAAAATGCTCAAAAGCGCCCTCGACGGAGCGGTCTATGCCCTCCCCGGCAACGTCCTGATCTATGTCACCTCAAACCGCCGTCACCTGCTGCCGGAATTTGAAACCGACAACCGCGGCGCGATGCTGATAAACAACGAGATGCACCACGGCGAAGCTATCGAGGAAAAGATCTCTCTCTCCGGTCGCTTCGGCTTATGGGTCGGCTTCCACCCCTTCAATCAGGAACAGTATGTCACCGTTACCCGGCAGTGGGTCAACAAGCTCTTTGCCAAACAGGGGTCACCGCTCGC
>JBAYTT010000174.1:0-8535 GCA_041675485.1 Pelobacteraceae bacterium
CGAAGGGGGCAATTACTAGCGCTATAATGATCCATTTTTTCATGTAACAACCTCCAATATTTTCCTGATGACCCTCTATGAGGCGGGTTTGAGCTACAGAGTCATTAAACTGGGGCGATGTTTCGTTGCGTCATCGCGATGCTGACAAAATCACACCGCCTGCAGCACAAAACATTTCAGATATTCCGACTCCGGGAACGACAGCAGCACCGGATGATCCGCCGCCTGGCTGCACGTTTCCACCAGCCGCACTTCGCGCTTCGCCAGCCGTGCCGCCTGGATCAGCATATCGCGGAACGCTTCACGCCCCATGTGGTAGGAGCAGGAGCAGGTGATCAGGTAGCCGCCCGGCTCCAGCAGTTCCAGGGCGCGGCGGTTGACGGTCAGATACCCCTTGGTTGCCTCGGCGATGTTCTTGCGGCTTTTGACGAAGGCGGGAGGGTCCATAACGATCACGCCGAAACGCTGCCCTTCCTGATGCAGCGAACGGAGGCGCTCGAAGGCATCGCACTCTTCAAAACGTACTCGGTCGGACACCTTATTCAGCTTGGCGTTGCTGCTGGCCTGCCCCACGGCCCGCGCCGAAACATCGAGTCCCAGCGCCGACTGCGCACCGAACGACGCGGCATGCACCGCCCAGCCGCCGGTGTAGCAGAAGCAGTCGAGCACGTTTTTCCCGGCACAGATTTCCCTGAGCAGCAGATGGTTTTGTTTCTGGTCGAGAAAGCCGCCGGTCTTCTGCCCTTCGCGCAGGCTGACCTGAAAACGGAGACCGTTCTCATCCATATCCACCCGCTCCGGGATGTCCCCCCACAGCACTTCCACCTGCTCTTCCAGCCCTTCCAGTTTGCGGACGGCCACATCGTTGCGGGCAATGATGCCAAGCGGGCTGAACACTTTTTTGAGAGCAGTTATAATCTGCTCGCGGCGACAATCCATACCCGCGGAGAGGAACTGCAGCGACAGGTAATCGCCGTACTTGTCCACCACCAGCCCCGGCAGAAAATCGCTCTCGCCATAGACAGCGCGGAAGGTGGTCAAGCCGGGGTAGCGGGTCGTGCGATGAGCCAGAGCCGCCGTAATCCGCCCTTCAAAGAACTCCGCCGTGTCGATATCATCCCGAACGCGCGACACCAAACGGAAGGCGATCAGCGAATGGGGGTTGTAGTGGCCGACCCCGATAAAGCCACCCGCCGCATCATACAGTTCAGCCGCGATTCCGGCAGTCCGTTCGCCCGACACCTCACGGATTTCGTTGCTGAATGCCCAGGGGTGGCCGGACTTGATGCGGCGGTCTTCGTTTTTGTTGAGGGTGATTCTGGTCATGATATGTCCTTTGCCTGCGCAACTATCCGCACGGGTTGAGTTAATTTTGTCGTCTGACTTGACAGCCATATCCTTGTACACCATTATGCGACGAATTACTTCTGCAAACAGTTGAGGAACATACATGATCGAATCCAAGATGCTCCTTATGTTTTTTACCACTTCCATCCTGCTGGCGCTCTCCCCCGGACCGGACAACCTGTTCGTCATGACCCAGGCAGCACAGCAGGGGCGCAAGGCAGGTCTGCTTGTCACGCTTGGACTCTGCACCGGATTGCTGTTTCACACTGCTGCTGTGACGTTCGGGCTGGCGGCGCTGTTCACGGCATCGGCAGTGGCCTTCACCGGCCTGAAGTTTGCCGGAGCCGCCTACCTGCTCTATCTGGCGGGGAATGCCTTCCGGGCCGGGACCGACAGCGGGCCGACCGCTGTTGCCGACCATCTGAAACCGGGCGTTCTCTACCGGCGCGGCATCATCATGAACATCACCAACCCCAAGGTATCGATATTCTTCCTCGCTTTTCTGCCGCAGTTCGCCGATCCGGCCAAAGGCCAGTTATCAGTACAGATACTGCTATTGGGTGCGGTGTTCATTGTCGCAACACTGATCGTCTTCGGTTTGATCAGTATCCTGGCGGGCGTTTTTGGCGAACAGTTCCGGCGATCGGCTTTTGCACAAAAAGTGCTTAACAGGGCGGCAGCAGCTATTTTTGCCGGATTGGCATTTAAGCTTGTGATGGCGCAACGATGATGACGACCGCAACCCTGTACATAATCGCCACCCCGATCGGCAACCTGGAGGACATCACCTACCGGGCGGTGCGGATTCTGGGTGAAGTTGACCTGATCGCCGCCGAAGATACCCGGCACTCGCTCAAGCTGCTCAATCACTTCGGCATCTCCAAACCGCTGACCTCCTATTTCGACCATAATCAGCAGTTCAAGGGGGAGCGGATTCTGAACGCGCTGCGTCAGGGTAAATCGGTGGCGCTGATCTCCGATGCCGGCACCCCCTGCATCTCCGACCCCGGCTATCAACTGGTGCGCGATGCCGTTGCTGAAAGCATCAAAGTAGTGCCGCTTCCTGGCGCCTGTGCCGCAGTGGCGGCCCTTTCCGCTTCAGGCCTGCCGACCGACACCTTTACCTTTGCCGGATTTCCTCCGTCTCGTCAGGGAAAACGGCGGACATTCCTGGCGGGCGTGAACGATCTGCCGGGGACGTTGGTTCTGTACGAAGCTCCCCATCGCCTGATTGATACCCTGAACGATATTCGAGAGGTACTGGGCGAACGACAGGTGATTGTCGCGCGGGAGCTGACCAAGATTTTTGAAGAGTTCATTCATGGTACGGCATCGGAAGTTATCGCAACCGTTTCACAGGGTCAGGTGCGCGGTGAGGTGGTCATCCTGATTGCGGCGGGCGAGATTGCCGCTCCGGAAACCGAACCGCTGGAACAGGTGCTTCGGCGGCTGATGGCTGACGGGACACTTTCAATCAAGGATGCAGCAAAACAGGCAGCCACCATTTCGGGAGTGTCCCGAAGCGAAGCCTACAGTGAGGCTTTACGAATGAAAAATAGTGCCGAGCTCGCATAAAACCTGGAATTTAGGCATGGTAGTGTGTTATAGAGAACCAATTATTTTCCAACTCTGGAGCACTGCATGAAAATCTGTATCTTTGGCGCGGGTTATGTCGGCCTGGTAGCAGCCGCCTGCTTTGCCGAAAGCGGCAACAGCGTCATCACCGTCGATATCGACAGTACCCGTATTGATAACCTGAAACAGGGCATCATCCCGATCTATGAGCCGGGCTTGAAAGAAATGGTACTGCGCAATCAGGCCGAAGGGCGTCTCTCCTTTACGACAGACATGGAAGAAGCGGTCAAGGCTTCGCTGGTCTGCTTTATCGCCGTCGGCACCCCACCCGGCGAAGACGGCTCCGCCGACCTCAAATACGTCCTTGGCGTCGCCCGAGACATCGGCCGGGCCATGAACGGCTTCAAAATCATCGTTGATAAATCGACCGTTCCTGTCGGCACCGCCGATAAAGTCCGTGACGCCATCATGGAAGAACTGGCCGTTCGTGGCCTCAAACTGGAATTCGACGTCGTATCCAACCCTGAATTCCTCAAGGAAGGTGCCGCAATCGATGACTTCATGAAACCGGACCGCGTCGTCATCGGCTGCGACAACGTCCGCACCGCCGAAATCATGAAGGAACTCTACGACCCGTTCATGCGTAAACAGAACCGCATGATCGTCATGGACATCCGCTCCGCCGAAATGACCAAATACGCCGCAAATGCCATGCTCGCGACGAGAATATCCTTCATGAACCAGATCGCGGGACTCTGCGAGCGGATGGGGGCTGATGTCATGGCCGTCCGCGAAGGGATCGGTTCCGATTCCCGCATCGGCTATGACTTCCTCTTCCCCGGCCCCGGCTATGGTGGATCCTGCTTCCCCAAGGACGTAAAAGCGCTGGTCAAAACCGCCGAGGAATCGAATTATGACTTTCTGCTCCTCAAAGCGGTTGAAGAGGTCAATGAAATCCAGAAAGAAGTGCTGGCCGACAAACTGATCAAGCTGCTTGGCTCTCCTGACGAAGAGCAACCCCTAACCGGCCGCATCGTCGCCTGCTGGGGACTCTCTTTCAAACCCCGTACCGACGACATGCGCGAAGCCCCTGCCATTACCATCATTGAGCGCCTGCTGAACGCAGGAGCTACTGTCCGGGCCCATGATCCGGAAGCGATCAAAGAGGCACGAAAAATCTTTGGCGACAGGATCGAATACAGCAGCAACCAGTATGACATATTGGACGGTGCCGATGCCCTGACGATCATCACCGACTGGAGCGAATACCGCAACCCCGACTTCGACCGCATCAAAAGCGCGCTCAGGACACCAACGATTGTGGATGGCCGCAACCTGTACAAGCCGGACCGGATGGCAATCGCCGGGTTCAGCTATGTCCCGCTCGGTCGTTGCAGCGGCGGAGTCTGCGGAGAGGTGAAATAGATATGCGGATACTGGTCACCGGCGGCGCCGGTTTTGTTGGCTCGCACCTCTGTGAACGCCTCCTTAATGAAGGCCATGACGTCATCTGCCTTGATAACTTCTTCACCGGAAGCAAAAACAACATCATCCATCTGATGGACAGCCATCGTTTCGAACTGGTCCGCCATGACATCACCGAGCCGATCTTGCTGGAAGTAGACCGCGTCTACAATCTGGCTTGTCCCGCCTCCCCGGTGCATTACCAGTACAACCCGGTCAAGACCATCAAAACCAGCGTCATGGGGACTATCAACATGCTGGGACTTGCCAAGCGGGTCAAGGCCCGTATCCTGCAAGCCTCCACCTCGGAGGTCTACGGCGACCCCCATGTCCATCCGCAGACTGAGTCGTACTGGGGGAATGTAAACCCGATCGGGATTCGGAGTTGTTATGACGAGGGGAAGCGGGTCGCAGAAACGCTGATGATGGATTATCACCGTCAGAACAATGTCGATATCCGGATTATCCGCATCTTTAACACCTACGGCCCGCGCATGGCTGAAAATGACGGCCGCGTGGTATCCAACTTCATCCTGCAGGCACTCCGGAACGAAGACATCACCGTCTATGGCGATGGCTCCCAGACCCGCTCATTTTGCTACGTTTCAGACCTGGTCGAGGGGATGATCCGCATGATGGAATGCGACGATTTCATCGGTCCGGTCAACCTCGGCAATCCGGTAGAAAATACAATCCTTGAGTTTGCTGAAAAAATCATTACAATAACAGGCTCAAAGTCGAAGATAATTTTTCAGCCACTGCCGCAGGATGACCCGAAACAGCGTCAGCCCGACATTTCCCTGGCTGGCGAAAAACTGGCCTGGCAACCTGAGATCGCACTGGATGACGGCCTCAGATCCACGTCGGCATATTTTGCCGAACGGATCAGGAAAGGGTAAATGTTTAATTTCCCCCTTCAAAAAAAGATGTACATCATTCCGGCCGGATGCCTGTCATTCATCCTTTTCTTCACCGTTTTTGGTGATAAAGGACTTCTGCGGATTTTTGAACTCAAGCAGGACAAAAACAAAATCGAGGCTCGTCTGGTTGACAGCCGAACCGACAATGAGAAACTGAAACGCGAAATCGTTGCTCTCAAATCAGACCGCCGCTACCTCGAAAGCATCGCTCGCAAAGATTTCGGCCTTGTGCGCAGCAATGAAGTCATCTACCAGTTTCCGCAGGAAAAGAAACCTTAAAGTCTTTCAGGACGTAAACCATGCCACGACAAAGCTGCGCCGTCTGTGCCTGGCGTGAAAACTGCTCAAAACGATTCTGCATCCCTGATGGAGGTGCCAGATGTCCTGATTTTTCCCGGGATGTCACCATCAAGAGCGATGCGGAGGATTCCGACAAACCATCTGAACAGAAAGAACAGCCACTAACATGATGCGAAACCGAATTGCCCCCCTGCTTGAATCCGCGCTTATCAAAGCCCATACGGCACAAGAGCTGACGACATTTCCACTGCCACCCATCATCATCGGTCATCCCGCCAACCCGGAACATGGAGATTTTTCCTGCAACATCGCCATGCAGCTGGCCAAAGGCGAGCGAAAAGCGCCTCGCCAGGTGGCTGAGATCATCATCAAATATCTGGGCACCGGAGACGGACTGCTGGCCAAAAGCGACATCGCCGGTCCGGGCTTTATCAACCTTTTTGTTGCGCAGGACGCATGGCAGGGTACGCTTCTTGAGATCGAGTCCCAGGGTGACCGATATGGCCATACGACGAGCGGCGCCGGCAAAAAGGTTCAGGTGGAATTTGTCAGCGCCAATCCGACCGGCCCACTGCACATCGGCCACGGACGCGGAGCGGCAATCGGCGACACCCTCTGCCGTGTGCTTGATGCCGCAGGATGGGACGTCACGCGCGAATTCTACTATAACGACGCCGGCGTTCAAATAAGCAACCTTGCCCTCTCTGTGCAGCTGAGATGCATGGGTATTGAGCCTGACGACCCGCGCTGGCCTGAAGGTGGTTACCAGGGAGAATATATCAAGGATGTGGCCAGAGCGTACCTGGCGTGCGAAACCGTAGAAGCCGCCGACCAGCATACAACGGCCAGCGGAAACCCTGAAGATCTTGAAAACATCCGGCACTTTGCCGTCGCCTGGCTGCGCCGCGAGCAGGATCTTGACTTAGAGGCCTTTGACGTAAAATTTGATGTCTATACTCTTGAGTCATCACTCTACAGCGAAGGGAGAGTCGATGCGGTTGTCCGGCAACTGATTACAAACGGACACGCCTACGAGCAGGACAATGCCCTCTGGCTCCGTTCTACCGATTTCGGGGACGACAAAGATCGTGTCATGCGCAAGGCCGACGGCAGTTATACCTATTTCGTTCCGGACGTCGCCTATCACCAGGCAAAATGGGAGCGTGGTTTTACCAGGGTAATCAACGAACAGGGCTCCGACCATCACAGCACTGTGACCCGTGTCCGCGCCGGGCTTCAGGCCCTCGATATCGGAATTCCCCAGGGATGGCCCGAGTACGTCCTTCACCAGATGGTGACGGTCATGCGCGGTGGCGAAGAGGTCAAAATTTCCAAACGGGCCGGCAGCTATGTCACGTTGCGGGATTTGATTGATGAGGTAGGGCGTGATGCTACCCGCTTCTTTTTTCTGATGCGCAAACCTGATGCCCAATTGGTGTTCGATATCGATCTCGCCAAACAACAGACCAATGAAAACCCGGTTTATTATGTCCAGTATGCCCATGCACGCATCTGCAGCATTTTTGAAAACGCCGCTGAGAAGGGTTTCATCGCTCCTGAAAAACCGGCACCTGCAGACCTGGCCTGCCTCTCTACCAGTGAAGATCTACAAATGATCAAACTCCTGACAGCACTTCCCGACACGGTTGATGACTGTGCCGTACATTTCGAACCCCATCGCCTGACCTATTACTTGAGTGAACTGGCCAGCTGCTTCCACGGTTTCTACAACAAAAACCGCGTCATAAGCGAAGATAAAACACTAACAGCAGCCCGGCTCTACCTGCTAAAGCGGACCGCCCAGACTCTGAAAAACGCCCTCACGATTCTGGGCATATCGGCTCCGGAACGGATGTAGCGGAGGCCATCATGCGCATTGACTACAGCGAACCAAAAAAATCATGCAGTTCACCGCAGCCAAGCCAGATTCGACCCCGAAAGGAATCCTCGGGTGGAATACTGGTCGTTGTCTTTATTACTGCGGTGGTATCACTCGGGATCGGTTTTGGCAGTGGCTGGATGCTTTCCCAGCGTTCAGCAAAAAAGGGGTTCAAGGCGGCGATGGAACAGCAGAGCATTGAAACGTCGCCCCAACAACCCAAACCGCAACCACAACCATCGTCGTCGCAACCATCAGCATCCCCTGCCCCCATGCAGCAAGCTCATGCGGACGGCACAACAAAGCAGGCGCCCCCCCCTGGCGGAGCACCGACGACTGCCGAACCGCCACTCAGTTTTTACAAGACACTCCCCAGTGGGCAAAAAAACAATGTCATGGGAAGCGGCATTAATTCCAAGGATGACAAGCCTGCGAAACAACCGCTCCAGGCAGCCATGCCCACCAACGCAAACAGACCAGCCCTGCCCCTGAACGAAGAGAATTCTCAAAAGCAGCCTGCCCAGACTGCGCCGGCAAAACCAGCCTCACGGCAGGATTCTAATGGTTTCACAGTACAGGTTGCTTCCTACAGCCTCAAGTCCGAGGCCGAGACGTTGCGCAGCAAACTGGTTGCCAAAGGCTACAACGTCAGCATCCAGGAATCTCACCAGGGAGATAAGGGGACTTGGTACCGTGTTCGAGTTGGCAAACGGCTTGATGCCGATGCTGCAAAAGAATTGGCGGGAAAACTCGGCAAAGGCGCAATCGCAATCCCTGATAAGGATTGACTTTGATATCGCGCTCATCAAATAATTCGTTCTTTGGCGAAAGTTTTTATTGACAACAATCTCAGCACCCTGCTATAAGTACGTTTCACTTGTCGCGGGGTGGAGCAGTCTGGTAGCTCGTCGGGCTCATAACCCGAAGGTCATAGGTTCAAATCCTATCCCCGCAACCAAATAACTATCGCCCCTTTGGTATTACCAACCTAAGGGGCGTTTTCAAATGGCGGTGTAGCTCAGTTGGCTAGAGCAAGCGACTCATATTCGC
>JBAYTT010000175.1:0-8468 GCA_041675485.1 Pelobacteraceae bacterium
GACTACCGAGTCAGTATTGCGTACTTTTACCAATACCAAGGACACCGAGAAATACCCGGAGATTCTCACCGAGTTGGGAGCCAAGGATTTCAAGGCTGCGTTGAATGAAGCTAAAGCGAACGGTGCGGAAGTTCTGGTGCTGTCGTTGTTCGGTCGCGATATGGAAATTGCCGTCAAGCAGGCCGACGAAATGGGCCTTAAGAACAGGATGCAGATCATTGTCCCCCAAATGAATGAAGACATGGCACAGGGGGCCGGGCCTGAAGCGATGGAAGGGATCATCGGCGCAACTCCCTGGATGTGGAGCGTACCGTTCAAATATAATTATCCAAAGGGAATTGCATTCGTAAAAAAATTCGAGGAGCGTTACAAGCGCTATCCGACGACATCCGGTGCTTCGGCGTATGTAATCCTGCATGAGTACAGGGCGGCTGTTGAACAGGCAAAGACGTTTAATACCAAGGCGGTGATAGCTGCGCTGGAAGGGCGGAAATATACCGGTTTGAAGGATGAGCAGCAGTGGCGCAAGTTTGACCATCAGTCGATCCAAACCGTTTATGCAGTTAAGGTTAAACCGGCTGCGGAAGTAAAGAAGAGCAAGTACCAGATGGACTATTTTGATATTATTGCGACGATGAAAGGCGAAGAGGCAGCAGTTGATTTCAACGAATGGAGCGAGATTCGCGAGATGGTCAACATGAAGCCGGAGTTGGAGGAATACGGCAGCCCGAATAAATAGTCTTGTCGAAAATGCCGCTGCTTTGATAATCGTTGCCCGGCAGGCAGCAGTAATGATATATTAGTTTCGAACCTGACCACAGGGATACCTCCCTGTGGTTTTTTATGCCGCGGAGATGTCTTGCGTTCAACTTCAGATCTTACAATTACCTGGCAGCAGCCCGACATAGAAGAGGAACGCTGGGAGTTTTTCAATCATCCGGCCAAGCAGGACTGGTACCAATCCCATGACGTCACGTGGGAAGGCATTATTGCTCGGTTTGACAGCGGGGCGCTGGTTTCCTATCCCCGCTCCGCAGCAATCGGTGACATCCCGGTTGCACTTTCGTACCATACCTATGAAGATTACCAGACCTTTCTTGCCAAGGCAAAACGCGGCTACCGGAAGAGTTATTCCCGGATGGAAGACATGCTGCAGAGCAGCGGTTCCCTCGTTCTCAAGGCTCCGATAATTCTTTGCAGCGAAGGGGAAGGGCTGCTCTTCTCCGGATACAGACGGCTCTGCCTTGGGTGGAATTACGGGATAGTGCCGTATGTATGGCTTGTTACGCTTGATTCTCCCCTCCCTTGATGGGAGGTGGAACAAATTACAGGGAGTTCTTTTCGATGGTTCAATTGTCAAACATATCAAAGCAGCACGGGTCGCAGATTCTGTTTCGGGATGCAAACTGTCAGATTTTGCCGGGAACGCATACGGGACTGGTAGGTCCGAACGGTGCCGGGAAAACAACAATTTTCCGCCTGATAGCCGGGCAGGAAGAGCCGGATTCAGGCGAGGTTATTCTTCCCAAAAAAACGACGATAGGATATTTTTCGCAGGATGTCGGCGAAATGTCCGGCCGGTCGGCACTTGAAGAAGTTATGGCCACCTGTGGATCAACCGTGCGACTTGCAGCGGAGATGAAGGAGATGGAGGCGGCCATGTGTGAGCCGCAGTCGGACGATGAAATGGCTGCTCTTCTGGAGCGTTATGGTAACGCGGTTGAAGAGTTTGAACATATGGAGGGGTATGACCTCGATTCACGTGCTCAGGCTGTTCTGACCGGGCTCGGGATCGGACCCGACCGCTACAATCATCCGGTTGAATCGTTCAGCGGCGGCTGGAAGATGCGTATTGCCCTGGCCAGCATTCTGACTCTCAAGCCCGATGTGCTGCTGCTCGACGAACCGACCAACCACCTGGATGTCGAATCCATTATCTGGCTTGAAGAGTGGCTCTCCAGTGAATTTAACGGGGCTCTGCTGATGACCAGCCATGATCGTGACTTTATGAATCGCGTTGTAACCAGGGTTATTGAGGTCGCCAATACGACCGTAACCACCTACGGCGGGAATTACGATTTCTATGAACGGGAACGGGATATCCGCCTTGAGCAGTTGATCGCTTCACACAAGCGGCAGCAGGATATGCTGGCCAAGGAAGAAGAGTTCATTGCCCGTTTTGCCGCCCGCGCGTCACATGCTGCCCAGGTTCAGTCCCGTGTCAAGAAACTGGAAAAAATCGAGCGGATCGAGATCCCTGTTGAAGAGCGAACGGTTCGTTTCAGTTTTGCCGAACCACCGCGCAGCGGTGACGATGTGGCGGCATTCGAGGAGCTCGGCAAAGTCTGGACAACTCATGACGGCCAGGAAAAGCCGGTCTTTCACGGTGTCACCGGAATGTTTAAACGCCTCAACAAGGTTGCCGTGGTCGGTGTCAACGGCGCCGGGAAATCTACCTTTCTCAAGATACTTGCCGGACAGACCGATGCAACTTCCGGCACGATGACTATCGGTGCCAATGTGGAGATCGGGTATTTCAGTCAGCATGCCATGGAACTGCTTGATCCGAAGAAAACCATTTTCGAAACCATGCAGGATGCAATTCCGTTAGCGACCATCGGCACGATCCGTAACCTGCTGGGTGCGTTTCTGTTTTCCGGCGATACGGTGGACAAACGCATCGAAAACCTTTCCGGCGGTGAGAAGAGCAGGGTGGTTCTTGCTACTATTCTGGCCCGTCCGGTAAATTTTCTGATCCTAGATGAGCCGACTAATCATCTGGATATCCGCTCTCGTGAAATGCTGCTGGAAACTCTGCAAAATTTCGGTGGAACCATTGTACTGGTCAGTCATGACCGACATTTTTTACGATTACTGGTTGACCGCGTGTTTGAGGTTGATCACGGTGAAATGCGGGTGTATGAAGGTACCTATGATTATTATCTATCCAAGAGTCATCATGCGGCGGGCTTACATTAAGATTTTGTACCTACTACAATTCCAATCAATGGTTGGATCAAAGGAGAATGAACATGGCCAAGCCGAATTATTCGTTTGAAAAGCGCAAGAAGGAACTGGAGCGCCAGAAGAAGAAGGATGAAAAGAAAGCTCGCAAGGGTGATCAGAATTCAGAGGGAACCGAAGCGGAAGAAGGGGCTGAAGGCAGTGAAGCAGTAACTGAAGCTGAGTAGTTCTCAATAACGTATTCAACCAGAGGGGGGAGTCCCCCTCTGGAATCGCCGGATGTTACTCTTGTCCGGGTTGTATCGTCTGTTTTTCTCCGGTCGGTTTTTTTCTGTTTCGTTTCCGTTTTTTCTTTTCACCGCTTCCTTCGATTTTTTCAGCAGCAGGTTTGGCGACGGGAGGTCTCGATGCCAGTGGCTGTGCGCTACGCGCGGCGGGCTTTCGACCCCGGTCGGCTGTTCTGCTCCCCCCCGGTTTGTCCCGCTTGATATCCTGAACCCGTTTTGGTCGGGGCGTTCGTACATAATCAAGCACATACAGATTGTCATCGGCCCATTCAGTGGGAATTTTGGCCTTAATATACTCTTCAATCGCCTCCAGAAAAAAGGCGCCATCCTCATCGGCGAGAGAAATAGCCTTTCCTTCGGCGCCCGCACGGGCGGTACGGCCGATGCGGTGGACGTAATCCTCGCAGTCCTGCGGTAAATCATAATTTATAACGTGGGATACTCCGTCGATATGCAGTCCTCGTGAGGCAACGTCGGTAGCAATCAGGATCGGGAGTGAGCCGTCTTTGAAGTTGTCGAGGATTTTCATTCTCTTGCGCTGCTCAACATCCCCGGAAATTACTTTGCAGGGAAAGCCGTTTGCATTCAGAAGGTTGTGAAGATGTTCCGCTTCCCGCTTGGTATTGATGAATATCATGGTGCGCGCCATACCGTCACGTCTCAGAAGACCCAGCAGCAGTGAAAATTTCTCCTTGCGGGAACAGTGAAACAGGAGTTGCTCAACCCGTTCGGCGGTCATGGTTTCAGGGGTTACCGAAACTTTGGTCGGTGAGTTCATGAATTCATATGCCAATTCCATTACCCGCGGGTTGAGGGTTGCCGAGAACATCAGGTTCTGGCGTTTTTCAAACGGGGGCAGTTTGCGGAGAATAAAGCGCAGGTCGGCAATGAAGCCAAGATCAAACATGCGGTCAGCCTCGTCAATTACCAGAACT
Source organism: Pelobacteraceae bacterium (assembly GCA_041675485.1). Lineage (GTDB taxonomy): Bacteria > Desulfobacterota > Desulfuromonadia > Geobacterales > Pseudopelobacteraceae > JACRCG01. The sequence continues at coordinate 4,187 of JBAYTT010000175.1, forward strand.
TCGATATCTTTAAGGCTGTAAATCTTCTGTTTAAGATAGTCAATTAAACGCCCCGGTGTTCCGACAATGATATCGGCACCATCCAAGAGGGCGTTTTTCTGCTTCATGTAGTCAACCCCGCCATAGATAGCCTGAACGGCAAAACCGCAATGTGCTCCCAGTTGTTTTGCATCCGCTTCTATTTGAACAACCAGCTCGCGGGTTGGTGCCAGAATCAGGGCACGAGGCCGGCCGGCCGGTTTTTCATTCGCCAGCAGCCTGGTGAACAGCGAGATCAGAAACGCGGCAGTTTTACCGGTTCCGGTTTGAGCCTGACCTGCAATATCGGTTCCGGTAAGGGTTATGGGGAGAGTTTGTTCCTGGATGGGGGTACAGACGCTAAAGCCGGTTTCAGCGATGCCGCGAAGCACCAGTTCTGGAATCGGAAGTTCTTCAAATCGCATAAAATTTTTCCTTTGCTGCACATTCATCTTGTAATCATTATCTTACCATATACTGTGCCGTCACGTCTGGCAATCGAAACATGATGGTCAGCGACCGCCAAAACGGCATAAATACTGCCCAAAAATGCTTTGACAAACCGGAAGCCATTCCTTTACTATGTTTCGAATTTTATTAAAGGAAGTCATCAAATGCAGGCTGCGCTTAACATTATCGGTGAAGATCTTAAATTAGTCGAGCAACAGTTCCGCAAGGATTTGCAGTCTGATGTACCTCTGATTCGCAAAGTTGGTGAATATGTACTCTCCAGTGGGGGCAAGCGTATTCGCCCGGCCCTGTTGCTGCTTGCAGCGCGCTTATGTGGGTATGCCGCCGATAAGGCTGTGCCCCTGGCAAGTGTCGTGGAGTTCATTCATACGGCCACTCTGTTGCACGATGATGTTGTCGACAGTGCGACATTGCGGCGCGGGATCGCTTCCGCCAATACACTGTGGGGTAACGAAGCTTCGGTTCTGGTGGGCGACTTCCTGTTTTCCAAATCATTTTCCCTCATGGTAAATGTCGGCAGTTTAGATATCCTGCGGGTGCTTTCCGATGCCACGACAGTAATTGCCGAGGGAGAGGTCATGCAGCTGCTCTGCACGGGTGAACTTGATCTGACCGAGGAACAGTATACCAACGTAGTCCGTTCCAAAACCGCAATTCTCATGTCTGCTGCCTGTGAAGCAGGAGCAATTCTTGGCGGGGTTTCACCTGATCGCCAGCAGGCACTGGCTGAATTTGGCATGGATCTCGGTATAGCATTTCAGCTGATGGATGATATCCTTGATTATACGGCCACAGAAGAAGAGTTTGGAAAATGTATCGGCCACGACCTGGAAGAAGGGAAAATTACCCTGCCATTGATTCATACATTACGTCAGTGTACCGAACCTGAACGAGTTGTTATCGCCGGTGTTGTCGAGCGTGATGAAATGTCATTGGAGGAGTTTCGGGCTGTCTCGGGTCTGGTCAGGAAGTACGGCGGGATTGAGTACACCGTTGAAGCTGCCCGTTCATGCGTTTCTCGTTGTAAAATCCATCTGGATGTTTTTGAGTCTTCACCCGTCCGCGAAGCTCTGCTCAGTTTGTCCGAATACGTCGTAACGCGCAGCAAATAAGTCTGGTTTTAGTCTACAATTATTTCACTTGAGTATTGCTCCCAATGAATCACCGGAGGTTTCATGCAACGGATTTTCTTCCTGTTCACGATGTGTCTGATCCTGACTCTCACTGCATGCCATAAAGCTGATTCTCCCAAGGTTAGTGCCGTTGCCAAGGAAAAGAGTCCAGCTCCTGATGTTTCTGTTGTTTCGTTGGCTAACGGGAGTACCCTGAAATTGTCAGATCTTAAAGGCAAAGTGGTTCTGCTTAATTTCTGGGCGACCTGGTGCCCCCCGTGCCGTGAAGAAATTCCTTCAATGATGAAATTGAATAGCTCCATGGCAGGCAAACCGTTTCAGATGGTAGCAATTTCAATTGATGAAGGGGGCAAACCGGCAATTGAATCATTTTTCAAGGCTTCCGGATTTTCACTGCCAACATATCTGGATGAAAGCGGCGCTTCTTCAAAATCATACGGAATAACTGGGGTTCCTGAATCCTTTATCATCGACAAGCAGGGTGTTCTGGTCAAAAAAATTATTGGGGGGTTTGCCTGGGATGCTCCCGAGGTTGCCTCATATCTGGAAGGATTGATGAAATAGGGCGTCCCATGATCAGTCATGAAGTTACCTACATCGGAGCTTTCATTGCCGGGCTGCTTTCGTTTTTATCGCCATGCGTTTTTCCGCTGATTCCATCCTATTTTATGTATATCACCGGCATTTCTTATGCCGACATGATCGCAGAGCACCCGTCGCACATCATCCGTCAAAAATCAATCTTCCACTCATTATGTTTTATCTGCGGTTTCACGGTAGTGTTCGTCCTGCTGGGTGCTTCCGCAACCTATATTGGAACTTTTCTGCATGAGCATTCAACCATAATCAGAAAAGTCGGCGGAGTTGTTCTCGTACTGCTCGGCATCCATGTAACCGGTCTTCTTCACCTCAAATTTCTTCTGGGCGAAAAGCGAGTCTCCATCAAGCACAAACCGGCAGGGTATGTCGGTAGTTTCCTTGTCGGCATAGCGTTTGCCGCCGGATGGACCCCTTGTATCGGGCCGATCCTTGCCGCCATCCTGGCTGTGGCTGCGACAGAGGAAAGTGTGTATCAGGGCATCCTTCTCTTATTCATCTACTCTCTGGGACTGGGTGTGCCGTTCTTTCTTTCGGCCCTTGCCATGCACCGTTTTCAGGCCGTATTCAATCGTTTTAGAAAATATATCAGGGCTTTTGAAGTTATTACCGGGATTTTGCTGATGGTGGTTGGTGTACTCATATACACCAACTGGCTTTCACGACTTTCCGGTTATGTGACCATTTTTTACAAGGGGTTTGAGTGAAGGCACATCGCGCTCCACATTCAATTCAGTTGACTGTTTCGCAACTTGTTGTAACCGAAGCATTTTATGCCGGGATACTGGAATTGCCGATCCGGCGTTCATTTACCTCGAAAGGTGCGCCTGATCATCTGGTTATTGAAATGGATGGCATGGCGATTGTTTTTGTGGAGGAAGCCGACGTTATCAAGGCGCATCCGGTGCTGGAGCCGCGTTTCAGCATGTTTCCGCGCGGCATCGGGGTTACCCTGCATTTTGAAGTCACAGATATAGAAGATATCCGAGATGCAATCATGGAGGAGGGACTTGAGGTCCTCTACCCGTTAGACATCAAGCCGTATGGCGTCAAAGAGATGTGGTGCTTTGATCCGGATGGATATCTGATAGTTCTCGATGAAACGTCACCGGTGCAAAAGAAGGTTGGGCAATAGCTCAACCTTTTCTTTTATCCGGACTTGCAAACGGTAATGAAGTTGTTTTCAGCCGGATAAGCTCAGAGTTAACGCACCTGATATTCCAAGCAAAACCGGCTTCGAGGTGGCTTTTTTCATGCGCAAATATTTCTATTTTTTCCTGCTGGCATTTGCCTCTTCGCTCGTAATTTTCTCCATCGATTTTGCTTCTTTCTCCTTTATTCATAACATTGATCACAAAATGAAAGATTTGCGGCTGCTGGTACGAGGTCCGATCAAGCCTCCTTCCTCTGTTGTCATCGTCGCGATCGATAATAAAAGCGTCAAGGAGATTGGCCGCTGGCCATGGTCTCGTGAGATAATCGGCGATCTCATTAAGGGGATGGCGGATTATGGAGTAAAAGTTGCCGCGCTCGACGTTGTGTTTTCCGAAACCCAAAACCGGGTCGCTGACGCGGCCCTTGCAGAGAGTATCGCTATTTCCGGTAACGTTATCGCCGGTTATTTCTTCAGAAATGAAGTGCATCCCATAGAGCCGGAAGTGTTGGAGCAGGTTCAATCGTCAAAAATACAGCAACTTCAGATTGATGCCGGCGTTACCTCAGTTCCGCTCATTGAATATGCCAATATGGATGCGAATATTGCTACCATTGGTCAGGGGGCACTCGCCTATGGCTTCTTTAATGTCATTTCCGATACCGATGGTTTGTTCAGGCAGTTACCGCTCCTTATGCTGTACAAGGGGGATATATACCCTTCGATGGTGCTGCAGGCGCTGAAGCAGTACACTCATGAGGCTGCGCGCATCAGTATCGGCAGCTCCGGGATACGTACGATCACGTTGGGAAAGTACTCGATTCCGTCCAATCAGGAGGGGGTACTGGCGGTTAATTACTACGGTCCCGCCGGCAGCATCAAAACCTACTCGGCGGTTGATATAATCAAA
>JBAYTT010000176.1:0-8386 GCA_041675485.1 Pelobacteraceae bacterium
CAGCCGAAGGTGCGGGTTTCGGACGGGGGGAGCATGGACAACCTGATCGCTCCCAGCGAGAGCAGCAGCGCAAACAGATCCAGGAAAACGTGAGCTGCATCGGAAAGCAGCGCCAGAGAATTCGTCCAGATGCCGCCGATGATTTCGGCAACCAGGGTTACGGCCGTCAGAGCTACCGCCCAGGTTATTTTGCCGGCAATACTTTTGTCATGGTCATGTGTATCCATGGTCTCTTGCCACCTCCGGAGGATATCCAAGATATGGAGCATTTATTTTAAATTCTATAGGATATAATAAGGAAAGCAATGGGAACCGGAATGCTTTACCAATAGAAAGGAGGGGGAAAGCAACATGTCAACATTTGTTGTCACCTGCAACTTTTGTGGCACCGCCAACAGGATCCCGGCTGAAAAGGAAGGCAAAATCGGACGCTGTGGTAACTGCCACAAGGATTTGCCCCGGATGTACTACCGCCCGCAACACCTTTCGGAACGCACTTTTGACAGCTTCATAAACAGCTACAGCGGTCCGGTGCTGGCTGAGTTCTGGGCCCCGTGGTGTCCGCATTGCCGGGCGTTCGAGCCGGCTGTGCGAAAAGCCGCCGAGATGTTGGCAGGTGTTGCAGCCGTGGTGCAGGTGAATACCCAGGAAAATCCGGCGCTGGCCGGACGGTACGGTGTGCGCGGCATTCCGGCGCTGTTTTTGCTTAGGGAGGGAAGGGTCATCGACCAGTGTGCCGGTAGCCAGAGCAGCGAGGCGATCGTGGCATGGTTCCGTCGTCACGAACGATGAGTTGCCGCACAATGACTAGATGATACGCTGGGAGTGTCTGCCACTCCGGAGGTTGGTAATGGAAACTACGTTGCGCAAGATCGTGTCGGACCAGGAGCTGCTTACCTTTTACGAGCAGATGTTCATATCGCGGGAGTTCGAGGAGCGCTGCGCCGAGCAGTATACCAAAGGACAGATTACCGGATTCCTGCACCTCTACAGCGGGCAGGAGGCGGTGGCCGTCGGAGCGACCGCCGGGCTGCACCGGGATGACTACATCCTTTCAGCATACCGGGAGCATGCTCAGGCCATAGTGCGCGGCGCCGAACCACGAAGGGTCATGGCCGAACTGTTCGGCAAGGCTACCGGTATCTGCAAGGGGAAAGGAGGGTCCATGCATCTCTTCGATCCCTCTATCAACTTCATGGGTGGGTACGCTATCGTCGGCGGCCAGTTTCCGATCTCGGTCGGGCTGGCTTTTGCCGCCCGCTTCCGGGGAGAGGACCGCATCTCCGCCTGTTTCTTCGGCGACGGCGCGGTCAACCAGGGCACGTTTCACGAATCTCTCAACTGGGCGCAACTGTGGCAGTTGCCGGTGCTCTTCATTTGTGAAAACAATTTTTACGGCATCGGCACGGAAGTGCATCGTTCATCGGCGCTGGCATCCATCCATAAACGTACCTGCGGCTACGACATCCCTTCTGAAAAGGTGGACGGCATGGACGTGATCGCCGTTTACCGTGCGGTCAAATATGCGGCCGAAAAGGTTCGCGAGACCGGCAGACCCTACTTCATCGAAGCGACCACCTACCGGTTTCGCGGCCACTCCATGGCCGACCCGGCCAAATACCGGTCATCGGCTGAGAATGAAATGTGGAAGGCGCGCGATCCGATCCCCAATTATGCCAAGCGGCTGATTGATCAGGGCATAGCGACTCGTGAAACACTGGCGGCCATTGAGGTGCGCTGTCGGGCTACGGTAGACGAGGCGGTGAAATTTGCCGAGGAGTCACCCTGGCCGGAAGACAGCGAAATCTGGGAGGATATTTATGTCTGAGATGACCTACCGCGACGCGCTCAACCTGGCCTTGAAGGAGGAAATGCGTCATGATCCCTCGGTGGTGGTGCTGGGGGAGGATGTGGCATTGTACGAAGGTTCCTTCAAAGTCACCCGCGGCCTGCTGGCTGAATTCGGCGAGGAGCGGGTCAGGGATACCCCCATTTCGGAAAACACCATCATCGGGGTCTCGGTCGGGGCGGCCATGGGTGGCCTGCGGCCGGTGGCGGAGTTGATGACGGTCAACTTTGCCCTGCTGGCCATGGATCAGATCATCAATCATATGGCCAAAGTTCGTTATATGTTCGGCGGCCAGACGTTTCTCCCCATGACCATCCGCATGCCGGGAGGGGGCGGCAGCCAGTTGGGAGCCCAGCATTCCCAGAGCCTCGAAACCTACTTCATGCACTGTCCAGGCATGTATGTTGTCTATCCGGCCACTCCGGCCGATGCCAAGGGGCTGCTCAAAAGCGCCATCCGCAACAACAACCCGGTGATCTTCCTGGAGCATGAGCTGCTCTACAACAGCAAGGGTGAGGTGCCGGAAGATCCCGACTACCTGATTCCGATCGGCAAGGCCGACGTGAAACGCGCCGGGGAGCATGTGACTATCGTGGCCTATGCCCGCATGACGATACTGGCGTTGCAGGCAGCCGAGGAACTTGTCAAAGAGGGGATTTCCTGCGAGGTCGTCGATCTGAGGAGCCTCACGCCCCTGGACGATGAGACCATCGTGGCTTCGATCCGGAAAACCGGCCGGGCCGTGGTAGTGGAGGAGTGTTGGCGCACCTGCGGGCTGGGGGCGGAGATCACTGCGCGGATCTATGAAAGCTGTTTTGATATCCTCAAGGCGCCGGTGAAAAGGGTATCCGGCCTTGATGTGCCGATGCCGTATTCGCGCAAGATCGAAAAAGTGTGCATACCTCAGGCAGAGACAATCAAACAGGCGGTACTGGATGTCATGTCCGGAGGCTATTAACCATAAAAAGCATTTGAACCGCAAAGACGCAAAGAGCGCTAAGTAAAATAAGGCAGTTATCTTGCCAAAGCCTTTCACCGGATTGGTTTAAGTTATTATCTTCATAAGTATTTGAATTTCTTTGCGCCCTTTGCGTCTTTGCGGTAACTAACTGCCGTTTTTAGGATTAAAGGTACGCATTCATTCCGTTTATCAGAATCAAGGAGATGGCGATGGCAATTGAAATAACCATGCCCAAACTGTCCGATACCATGACCGAGGGGGTTTTCGCCGTCTGGAGAAAGAACGTCGGTGACCATATCGAGCGTGGCGAAATCATAGCCGAGGTGGAAACCGACAAGGCGGTCATGGAGCTTGAGGCATTTGCTTCGGGCATTCTGATCAAGATCCTGGTTCACGGCGGGGAAAATGTTCCGGTCGGAGCCGTGCTCGGTTTGATTGGCGAGGCGGGAGAAATGGCTGATGGTGCCGGTCCGGCCATACCCGTGGCAGCCGAAACCACTCCGGTTGACGTCATTCAGAAACCTGAACCATCACCATCGCTGCAGCCTGATAGAGAGGCTCTTCACAGCGAAATGGCACACGAGAAAGCGTCGCCGCTGGTGCGTCGCCTGGCGCGTGAACAGGGGATTGAGTTGGAGCGGGTCAGCGGGAGCGGCCCGGAGGGGCGGATTACCCAGGAAGACCTGGCTGCTTTTGCCGGGCAGCACGCGAAACAGGAAACTCCGGCGCCGTCAACGTCTCCTCAAACAGAGGTCCCGCCGGTATCAATGGAAGGTGCGATGATAACTCCCATGAGACGGGCCATCGCCAGCACCGTTACCGAATCGTGGCAAACCATTCCCCATTTTTCGGTCACGATTGAAATCAACATGGGGGCATGCCGCGAGATCGTGCGCGAATTGAAGGACCGGCCCAATCCCATCGGGTACAATTCTCTGGTGTTAAAGGCCTGTGTTGTGGCCCTGCAGCAATTTCCATTGCTTCGCGCGCCGGATCCCGCATCTCCGGACGCTATTCATATCAGTTTTGCCGTGTCGAAGCCGGATGGCTTGCTGATGCCGGTCATCAGGAATTGCCAGCAGTTATCGGTTGCCGACATTGAGATCGAGTTCGCGCGTCTTGCTGATAAAAGCCGTGCTGGCTGGTTGACTCCCGAAGAAATGTCCGGAGGGTCGTTCTCGGTCTCGAATATGGGGATGTACGGCGTGGAGTGGTTTACTGCCCTGATCATGCCCGGACAGACCGGCATTCTGGCGGTTGGCGCGGTGGCTGAACGCCCGGTGGTTCAGAGCGGCCAGCTGGCGGTCGCTCCGACCATGAGGGTTACCCTCACCAGCGATCACCGTGCCGTTGATGGTGCGTACGCGGCCTCTTTTCTTGCGCAATTGCGCTCTATTCTGGAGAAGCCGGTGCCGCTGCTGATGTAGGAGTATCCCCGTCGATGGCGATCAACACCATGAACAGCAGTGCTGCAATCGTTGCAGTGGCAGAACCGAAGTAAAAGGTTGCTGCCGGAGACACCCGGTCCCACAACAGTCCGCCGATAAGGCTTGCCGGAAGGGTGGCCAGGCCAACGGCGGTTGCGTGAACGCCGAAAGCGGTCGCCTTGAAATCCGGCGGAATAATTGTTGCCAGAAATCCTTTCTGAATCCCTTCCGTCAACCCCATGAACAGGCCGTAACAGCCGAACAACATCCAGATTGTTGTCTGGCTTCCGGCTACGGCAAAGCCGTAATACAGCGCGGCAAACAGGATGAAGCCGAGCAGGATGAGCCGTTTCTTGCCGAAGCGGTCGGCGGCAATTCCTGCCGGTATGGCCGACAGGGAATAGATCAGGTTGAAGGTCAGGTAGACAACGGGGATGACGACTACCGGCACTCCCACCTGCTGGGCGCGCAGGATCAGAAAGGCATCACTGGAATTGCCGAGGGCGAAAATGGCGGTGATCAGGACGAAGAACTTCATTTTCCAATTGAAATGCTTCAGCGTCAGCGTGGGACGCGTGGCTGCGTCACGGGGTGACTCCCGTTTTTCCCTGATAAAAAAGACAATGGTCAACACTGCCATCACACCGGGAATCATGGAAAGCCAGAATACCATCTGATAGTTACCGCTGTACCACTGGAGCAGAATCATGGCGATCGCCGGGCCCACGACGGCGCCGATGGTATCCATTGAACGATGAAAACTGAAGGCGCGTGCCAGATGGGACGGTTCGGTCGCTTCCGCGATAATGGCATCACGCGGCGAGGTACGGATTCCTTTGCCAAGCCGGTCGATGAAACGCGCCGCCAGCACCTGTTGCCAGACTCCGGCAAGGGCGATGATCGGCCTGCTCAGGGTCGAGATGGCATAGCCCGCGATCATCAGATTCTTGCGCCGGCCAAGCCGGTCGGACAGCCAGCCGGAAAAAACCTTGAGCAGGCTTGCGGTCGCCTCGGCAATTCCTTCAATCAGGCCGATCATTGACTTGTTGATGCCGAGTACATTGGCCAGGAACAAGGGCATCAGCGGATAGATCATTTCTGAACTGACGTCCATGAAAAAGCTGACCAGTCCGGCAAAAAACACATTCTTCCTCAACCCGAAGTACGTTTTATTGTCATCCATTACTCAAGCCTCAGTTGTTTGGATAAAACTTTCCGTACAGCAGTGCTTCGGCAGCGGCCAGATCCTCTTCGGCTACCTGGATTTCCTTTAGATGCTCCGTAGTTTCGCCTGCTGTCTTCAGGGTATAAACGATGCCCCCTTTTTTCAACAGACCTTCCACCCGTTTTAAATCAGCATAGTTCACCGTATCGTAAAAGCGTGCCATGAGTAACACCTCCATTTCGTTATGCAGATCGCTCTCTCCGTACCGGTCAGGTCTGCACCTCCATAATACCACAGAACCGGTCATAGGGGGTGCGTCTTCCCTACAGCCGGCGGCTGCGGTTGTGCAATATCTGTTGCACTTTTCTTCCTTGCCATCGATGGGTTTTCCAAATTCAACATTCTGATTTATAAGATGATTTTTCTGAATGGAACTATCGGTACGGTTGCTGCTACCATGTCATTATCACTATTGTGTAAAGGAGACAACCATCATGAATGCAACCATATCAGCACAGGAACTGCAGCAACTGACCGCAAGCGGATCGGCCTGCCTGATTGATGTTCTTCTTCCTGAGGATTACGCCTGCCGGCATATTGCCGGTGCTGAAAATGCCTGTGTTTACGAGATGGTCTTCCTGGACCGCGTTGCCGAGTGCATGCCGGAACGGGACAGGGCCATCGTCGTCTATGATGACAGCGGGACTACCCTCGCTGCACGGACTGCCAGAGAAAAGCTGGAACGGGCAGGGTACCGCAATGTGGCGATTCTGGAAGGAGGACTGCAGGCCTGGCTGGCAGCCGGCTTTGCGGTTGTGTCGAATTCACCGCTCATGACACCTGCTCCGGTTCGTGATGGCGCCTATGGCATCGATACGGAAAAGAGTGTTTTTGAATGGAGCGGGCGCAATATCAATAACCGCCATCACGGCCGGATTGCCTTCTCGGCCGGAGAGATCGTGATGGCCAACGGCCGCCCGCTGTCCGGCCGTATCGTGCTCGACATGAACTCCATAGCCAACATCGACCTTCAGGATGAGGGGTGGCGGGCCATGCTGCTGAGGCATCTGAAGTCCGAGGATTTCTTCGATGTGGACCGTTATCCAACGGTAACCTTTGAACTGCGCGGTGCTGCTGCCATTGATACTGCTACCCCCGGAACACCAAACATGGAAATTTCCGGGGTACTGACCATTAAAGAGATCACCCGATCCATCAGTTTCCCGGCGATAATTGCTCCGCAGGAAGACGGGACTCTCAAGGCCCATGCCGCACTGAATCTTGATCGTACGCTCTGGAACGTCTGTTACGGATCCGGCAAGTTGTACGAGCGGCTCGGCATGCACCTGGTGAATGATTTGATCAGCGTGGAGATGTTTATCGTCGCACGATAAACTGTTACGGTGCAGTGATGTCATTCGGGTTTGCTGGGAAATGGTGGGTTACGCACCCTTACACTTGGCTTTATGGAGCTGCTTATGAGAGTTATGAAATTGATTTTGGCCTCTCTGCTGGTTTCATTCGTGCTGAATCTTCCGAAGGATGGCGTTTCAGACGAGCGGGTCGTTCATCACGGGCAAGTGGTGGATAACGATGGTGGGCCGAGCGACTGCATCACTTGCCACGATGGATTGACCGCTCCGTCTGCTCACTTCTGTACCGTTGAATGTGGCTTCGGTACGTCTCATTCCGTTTTCAAGGAGTACCCTCCCAGGTCGAAAGAAAATTCCTACATCCCTGCTGAATCATTGCAGGAAAAGGGAATCCGCCTGTTCGACGGCAGGGTGAGTTGTGTCTCCTGCCATGACTTGAGAAAACCGACAAAATTTCATTTGATCATGGATAATAACGGCAGTGCACTCTGCTTCAGTTGCCACCGTATCTGATCCAACGGGTGGGGATGGAGTGGAGCTATTTTTCAATGCGTTTTTGCTTGTCCGGGGGAAGGTGGGTTTGCTTCAGATGCTTCAGCAGGGCGGCAAGGGAGCCGTCCTGCTTCTCGACGGAATAAACGGTGCCATTGGTGGTGTCCAGTACCAGCGTGTGAGATGTGTCTTGCTGCCCCAGTGGCACATATCTGCCGACGTTCAGGTAGTTTCGATAGAAGACAAGCGCTGCCACGACGGCGATAAACAGAATGACGGTCTTCATGAGGAAAGCAAAAATCGGGCTTTTTTCGGACGGTCTGCTTTTCTCTGCGCGATCTTTCCGTGCTTCCTTGGAAACCATCAGGGGTGAATAAGGGCCAGCGGCTTTTTTGTCGATATCCTCCCCATAAAAATCCTGGTTGAACGTATAAAATGCCTTCTGGTAAATCTCTTCGAATTCGGCCCAGGAACTGGTCGCGTCACCTTCAGCATGTGTGCGGGCATCGTGTACATCGGCATTGAATTTTCTGCTGCGCCAGCCGTCATGGCTGTATGCTCTCAGCTGATCGTAGCGTGACCGTTTTTCGGGATCGGAAAGGATTCTCCACGCCTCGACAAGCTGCACCATTTCCTCGTGGCTGCCGCCTCTGTCAGGATGACAGAGGGACGCCCGCTGCCAGTAGGCTTTGTGGATCTCGCTGACGGTTGCGTTTTTTGCGACCCCCAGCAGCGAGTAATAATCTTTGAACATGCCGACATCCATGGTTTATCGTCAAAGACGTTGCCGTCCTCGCCTCAGCCATATGCCGAGATGATCCGATGTCGCCTCCTTACTCGGTATCTAATATATGAATATTCAGGTTTGTGCCTGGCGGCAGTGCCGGTCCGCCGAAAAGATCGGCCGGCGTATCGACCGTCGCACGGGTGTCACCGTAGTCATACTCGACAACGCTATGGCGACCATTGTCATCAAGCCAGATGGTCCTTTTGTATTCGATGCCGATTTCAGCTCCGGTGGAGTAGCTTTTTGTTGCATAATCACGGCATTCGAGAGGGTCATTCACCCGTATAATCGAGTCAAGGCATTGTTCGATTCTGGCGGCCCGCGCCGTAATG
>JBAYTT010000177.1:0-8362 GCA_041675485.1 Pelobacteraceae bacterium
GAACTGATCGACGAACTTCATCTTTAGAAAAGGAGGATACGACATGACTTTAAAAAACATCATCATCGCCGCAACACTGACCCTCTCAATTGCCGCAGCCGCCTTTGCTGAAGAGCCGAAGAACGCTCCTGCCGCAACCGGTGCAACTCCTGCCGCTGCTACTGCTCCGGCTGCCCCTGGTACTCCTGTAGCAGCCGCTCCAGGCGCAACCGCTCCGGCACCAGCTGCCGCAGCCCCCCTGACCAAAAAAAGGGAGCTGAAAGCCAATAAGGTTGTCACTCTCTCGATGTTTGCCGTCATCATCGGCATCACCATGTCAGTTGTTGTCTGGGCCGCCAGGCAGACCAAGACCACGGCTGACTTCTATGCCGCAGGCGGCGGTATAACCGGTACCCAGAACGGGTGGGCCATTGCCGGTGACTATATGTCTGCCGCTTCGTTCCTCGGTATTTCCGGGATGATCTCGCTGTACGGTTATGACGGGTTCATGTACTCGGTCGGCTGGCTGGTCGCCTACATCACGGTTCTGCTGATCGTCGCCGAACCATGCCGTAACGCCGGCAAGTACACTCTGGGGGACATCCTCTCTTTCCGTACCAACCCCAAACCAGTTCGCGCCTTTGCAGCAATCTCGACCGTTGCCGTCTCTACCTTTTACCTGACCGCCCAGATGGTCGGTGCAGGCAAGCTGATGGCGCTTCTGGTCGGCGTCCCCTACAAAACCGCCATCGTCGGCGTTGGTATCCTGATGGTCGGCTACGTCGTTTTCGGCGGCATGACAGCCACCACCTGGGTTCAGATCATCAAGGCCGGCCTGCTCATGTCAGGTGCCGCACTGCTGTCTGTTCTGGTTCTGGCCAAGGCCGGCTTCAATCCGATTTTCTTCTTTGACCAGATCGTCAACAGCCCTGACATCCAGGACCACGTTTCCAAGCTGGTGCTGAGAGACGGTATCGTCCTGAACGGTATCGACGCCGGTCAGCGTTTCCTTGAGCCGGGCCTCTTCATGAAAGCTCCGCTCGACCAGATCTCCCTCGGTATGGCACTGGTTCTCGGTACCGCCGGTATGCCGCACATCCTGATGCGTTTCTTCACCGTACCGACCGCACAGGCTGCTCGTAAATCGGTTATCATCGCCATGTTCATCATCGGCGGTTTCTACGTCCTGACCACCCTGCTCGGCTTCGGCGCTGCCATCAACCTGACCCCACAAGGAATCATCTCGGTTGACCCCGGCGGCAATATGGCAACCCTGATGCTGGCACAGCAGCTAGGTGCCGATATAGCCCCGATTGTCGGCGACCTCTTCCTGGCCTTCCTCTGCTCTGTTGCCTTCGCCACCATCCTGGCCGTTGTTTCCGGTCTGGTTCTGGCGGCATCGGCTGCTATTGCCCACGACATCTATGTTAACGTCATCAAGGACGGCCATGCCGACCAGCATGAGCAGGTCATGGCTGCCCGCATCACCTCGCTGGTTGTCGGCGTTGTCGGCATCATGATCGGCCTCATGGCTGAAAAAGCCAACGTTGCCCACCTGGTTGCCCTAGCCTTCGCCGTGGCTTCCTCCGGCAACCTGCCGGTTGTCGTGCTGTCGCTGTTCTGGCGCAAGTTCAACACCGCAGGTGTCATCTCCGGCCTGGTGGTTGGCACGGTCGCCTCGATCGGCCTGGTTATGGTTTCCCCCAACATGACCTATCCGAAAGTTGTTGCTGCCGGCGCCCAGAAGATCATCACCGCCATGGAGAAGAAGCAGGCTTCATTGCTCCCGGGCGCTGTTCTTGAAGAGAAAGATGCCAAAGCGCTTGCAAAGGCTAAGGTAGACTATGAGAAAAACAAAGACGGCACATCCATGATGGGCCTTGACAAACCGATCCTGAAGCTGAAGAACCCGGGCATCATCTCCATCCCGCTCGGCTTCATCGCTGCAATTCTGGGAGCGTTACTGTTCCCGAACAAGCGCGCTGAAGAGATGTTCGACGAAGTTTATGTCCGCCAGAACACCGGTCTCGGCATGGCTAAGGCGATCGATCACTGATACTGTTAATTTCCGGTTGGTATGATAGAGTGGGGATGGCTTAGGCCATCCCCATTTTTTATACACCGACTTCTGATTTTACCCTCAAGAGGCTATTCATGGAAACCGTCTCCATTGCCACATCGGCTGGCTATGACCTTCAAAACCTGCGGCAAGCCGTAACCAGGCTGCTTGATCCGCTTGGCGGCATATCCGCATTTATTAGCAGCGGCGATCGGGTGCTACTAAAGCCCAATATGTTGTCTGCAAAAGATCCGGACCGGGCCGTCACGACACACCCTGCCCTGGTGCGTGTCGTTGCGGAGCTTGTCAGGGAAGCGGGCGGCATTGCAATGATCGGCGACAGCCCGGGATTTGGCAACTATTTACGGGTCGCAGAAAAGTGCGGAATTTACGAAGCAGCGAGAGAGAGCGGTGCAACTCTGATTGAATTCAACGAAGATGTCGAGCTGCGGGGGAGCGGAACGTTCCGCTCTATCCGTCTGGCCAGCGCTTATTATGAGGCCGATAAGATCATAAACCTTCCAAAACTGAAGACGCATGAAATGATGACAATGACCTGCGCCGTAAAAAACCTTTTCGGAGCGGTAGTTGGAGCGGGAAAAGCTGGTTGGCATCTGAAAGCCGGCAGTTCTCGGCAGTTATTTGCCTCGCTGCTGCTTGAAATATACCTGCTTAAGAAACCGGCTTTGAATATTGTTGACGCTGTCTATGCGATGGAGGGCAACGGACCTGGGAGCGGGGACCCGCTCAAACTTGGACTTCTGCTCGCCGGTGCAAATCCGGTATCAGTTGACGTGATAGCCGGGATGCTGGCCGGAATACCTGCAGAACTGCTACATATTGAACGTGAGGCAGTCCGAATGGGGCTTTCAGGAGCGTTATTCAAGGACATTTTGCTTTGCGGCACTCCAATTGAGACAATTCCCAAAACCCGCTTCAAGCTACCCACGGGCCTGGATGTCCAATTCGGGTTGCCACCCTTCATCATAAAGGGCCTTAAAAACCAGCTGACCTCGTATCCGGCAGCGGATCCAAAATCATGCGTCTTCTGTGGTATCTGTCGCGACGCATGTCCTCCTGGAGCAATAACAATACAAAACAGCGCGCTGTCAGTTGACAATACGCGCTGTATTCGCTGTTGGTGCTGTCGTGAACTTTGCCCGCATGGTGCAATGCAGATCACAAGGAGCTTGCTGCTCAAAACTCTGAGAATGTTGTCCGGAAGGAGAGCCTAGGACTCTTCCTCCTCGGCGCCAAGAGGGATTTCGCGATAGGCCCGCTCCTCCTCGACCCGCTTGGTCTGAGCCTGCAGTTTTTCAAGGTCCGACTTGCATTTCACACAATGGCGGGTAAAAGGCATCGCTTTAAGTCTGCCAAGAGGGATGTCTTCGTCACACTCCTCACAAATGCCGTAATCCCCCTCATCAATACGAAGTAACGCCTCATCAATGCTGTGAATTTTTTCGCGCTCCCGGTCACCCAGCAACAAACCCAGTTCCCGGTCGCGTTCAGAAGAGGCCTGATCATAGATATCTCCACCAGGCTCGATTGCCGCAACCGCTTCGGTGCCATTCTTGACCGATTTCCTGATCTCGCGAAGAGTGTCCTCTTTCAGTTTTTCAAGAATAAGCCTTATTTCCTGCCACTTTTGATCCTGGTTTTCCGCAAGAGTTGCTTTGGGAGGTGCCGACTCGACTTCAATCACTTTGGAAGGGGCTTCCTGCACCGGCTTTTCAGCAGGTTCAGAAACAGCGCCCAGCTCTCCGGATGAAGGCTGCAGCTTTGCTTTTGCAGTGCTCTTTGTGGATTTTGAAGCCTCAGCAGAAACTGATTTTTTTGGTGGGACAACTGCTTTCTCTGATGCTGGTGAGGGTGATGCCTTTTTAACCGCTTTCGGCGCGGATTCTTTCGTTACGTTGGTTTTTGTCGCCATGTGGTATTATCTCCGCGTGCTGGATAGAAGTAGCGTAGCCTTAAAAAACGGCGGCAAACTATCACAGAAAACGGATGGTTTGTCAAGCTCTGCGATCAGGAAACATTCCGGGGCCACTAGAAATTAAGAGCAAAGCCACCATAGACAAACGCCCCGTCGTGCTTGATGCCATACGATTTGAATTTGCCCTGATTCACAAAAACGTACTTACCATCCAGCAGCAGCGAGACGCCACTAAAGGTTGGGATCTCGATGCCGGCGTTAGCGTGATACCCCAAGCTCCATTCCGAATGATCCGCCGGTAGTTCTGTCGTACCTCCAGCCATCTTGTAGTAGGTTCCGATGCCACCGCCGGCATGTAACACCACTAGCTCTAACGGGAGCAGCGCTCGAACTGAAAGGGTTACTGGCAATGCCGAGATAAAACCGGTGACACCATTCTCAGCCCGATAATAACCGACTCCGGCCTCAAGCGCAGCATAGGGAAAAGGCTTTAATGAATACGCCAAGTCGAATCCGGTACCGACATCAAACGATTTTGTGGCCGGAAAATAGCCACCAGCTCTCAACTGTACGGACTGCTGTAACGGCTCGGCCGCTGCTGAAGGCGTGACCTGAACAAACATTAAGACGACTAAGGCAACTACAGCTACAACTCTACAATATTTCATCTGATGCCTCTCAAAAAAAAGACCACACCGGAAGCCCTAAACGGCACGACCAGTGTGGCCTGAAGTAACAGAAGGACCTGATTACTATTTGACGGCCACAAACTCAGCACGCCTGTTTTTTGCCCAGGCGGATTCATCATTCCCGATTACGGCCGGTTTTTCTTTGCCATAGCTGATGATGGAGAGATTTTCGGCTTTTACGCCAAGGGTGGTCAGATACTTCACGGCAGATGTGGCGCGCCGCTCACCCAATGCCAGGTTATATTCAGCTGATCCGCGCTCATCGCAATGCCCTTCTACTTTGATCTTTGCCCCTGCCATTGATTTAAGAATTATTTCAGCATTTTTGGAGAGGACATCGCGAGCATCCTGGCGAAGATCCGACTTATCAAAATCAAAGTAGATTGTTTCGAATTTCATCTCCGCAGCGGCAGGTTTTGCTGTCTGGGAATCATCTGCCTTTACGACTTCCTGTACCGGCTTGGGCTGCTCTGCCGGCTTGGCCTGTACGGGCTTAACTTCTTCAACCGGTTTGGCCGGTTCGACAGCTTTTGCAGCGACAGGTACGATCGGCTCATCTTTTTTCACATCTTTTGTACAGCCACCAGCAAGCAATGCGGCAATACCAAGGCCGGCTAACAATGTTACCATGCTCTTCTTCATAATAGGCTCCTGTTCTGGATAAAATGAGGCAAAATGCCTTGAAAAATCAAATGTGAAGAGATTATACATAACAGCGTTAGTATTGCAACAGATAATATCGGATTTATGCAGCAACCACGCATATCCACGCCATCATTGCGCCGACCAGGCAGGCTGAAAGAACCTCCCTTTCCCTGATGAAACTTTTGTCTGCGCGGTCCCATCTGCACGCATGACATATACTCCGTCACCACTGCTCCGCTTGGAGCTGAAACAAATGAATCGACCGTCAGCAGACCAGGAAGGGTTCTCATTATTTCCGTCCGTAGTGAGTTGAGTGTCTGACGAACCATCCATGGCGATGGTAAATATGTTAAAACCGCCACTAGTCATTCTCGAATATGCAATTTTGTCTCCTTTCGGAGACCAGCGAGGATTCACGTTATAGTTGCCGGATGTTGTCAGTCTTCTGACATTACCTCCATCGGCATTCATCAGAAAAATTTGCGGCTTTCCCAAACGATCGGATACAAACGCGATCTGCTTACCATCAGGCGACCAGGCGGGGTAGAGCTCCAGAGACGGATTGATGGTCAAACGGGCAGGGTGGCTACCATCCCTGTTCATGATATAGATCTCGGCGTCACCGTCCTTGCTGAGTGCAAGAGCGATTCTATTTCCATCCGGAGACCAACTTCCGGTAATGTTAAGCCCCTTGCGAGTCGATAATGCTACTTCCGCAGTGTTGGAGAGGGAGCGCCGAAACAAATCGGGGTTGCCGCGTTTATACGATGTGAAGATTATCTCGCGGCCATCGGGAGAAAAATCCGGGTTCAGGTTAATAGAGCCGTTTCTAGTCAAGGGAAGAGGATTATGACCATCCCAATCCATGACATATATTTCCTTATTACCCGTTTGAGTTGAGACATAGGCAATTCTGGTATTAAAGACGCCCTTTTCACCGGTAAGAGCACGCAGTATCTCATCTGCAAACAAATGGCTGAAACGCCGCAAATCCTTTGCCGCACCGAGATAACGTTTTGCAGTAATCAGTTTGCGATTTACAACATCAAACAGGCGAAACTCAACGGCCAGCTGTTCGCCTTTAAGGCTATATTCACTCCGCACCAGCAGATCGAATCCGGCATTGAGCCAGGGGACAAAATCTGCATCAACCAGCGACAGCCCCATGTTGACCGTTTGTTGAGAACGATTTTCAGCAGTAACAACACCGGACATGTTCATGTCAAACGCGATTACGTCAGAAACAAGTTTGGCCGATTCAGAATTGGCGGGGCCATCAAGTGAGTGCGCCGAGTCGATTGCAAGCTTCATCTGATGATTGGCGGGGGCGTTAACTTCAATGTAACCAGACTGAGCGGAAAGAACGACTGACGGAACAACGAGGAGCAGGGCAAGCAGGAATAATATTTTCATAATGTGTCCATTTAGTTGTTATCGTAATGTATCGTTGGAAATACCCTTTGGCTTGAAAAGAAAGCCGTTTTCATAAACAGCACGGTTGGGCGGAGGAGTAAACTTCTCACTTGCCAGCTCAATTGCCCGCCTGACGGCCAGCTCAAATGCCGCATCGCCGCTGCTGCGTTCAATTTTCATTCGCAAAAGCCTGCCATCTTCACCGATCGTCAACCGCACAGCAACTTCCGGTTTTTTGGTGGTGAAGTAGCTCGTCACTTTCAGCGCATCTTCGAGCCGTGATTTAATGAAATCCCCGTAGCGACTTCCTGCTTCCGTGCCACCGGCAGTCGGAGTTCCAATCTTTGTGCTGCCGCCGGCTTTAGCTTTACTGCCCAACTTTTTTAATTTCTCTTCGTACTGCTGGGCTTCTGCTTTTCCCGCCAACTTTGCCATCCGCTCGGCAAAGGCCGATTCACTCTCAGCTTTTTCATGCGGAGCTGCCGGCTTGACGAACTTAGTTTTTGGTGCCGCTTTTGATGGGGATGGCTCGGCCATTGGAACGGCAGGAGCAGGCGTTGATTCGGCTTCACCCGGCTTTTGTGCAGAACGGCCGGATTGAGGATTGACCGTCGGCAGATTAACCACGTCCACATAATATGTTTCCTGAATCGCCATCTGTGGCGAAAAAAGACGCCCCCACCACACCAGCAATAAAAAAACCGCCATGTGAATGACGGCTGATGCGAGGAAACTGACACCCACACCGGTGTCAATTTTTGTGACTCGTGAGCTCATTATTTTGCAGCCGGTTCCGTTACCATGCCGAGGCGTTCAATGCCAGCTCCCTTGATATCAGCCATGGCCCGTACAACCTCACCATACGGCACTCCGGCATCGGCCTTTAAAAACACCTCTTTTTTTGTCCGGGTAACAAATATGTCTGAAAGGCGCTTGCGCAGATCTCCCGGAGGAACTTCCGTTTTGTCGATAAATATTTTCCCGGCTTTGTCAACGGAGACGACAACCGATTCCTCCGCAGGAGCCATCGCCTTAGTATCAGCCTTCGGCAGGTTGACCTGCACCCCCTGCTGCATCATCGGTGCGGTAACCATAAATATAACAAGCAGCACCAGCATGACGTCCACCAGCGGAGTGACGTTTATCTCTGCCATCACGGCACGATTGCTGTTTTGTCCTCCCATGGCCATATCTATTTCCCCGCGATATTGCGCTGTACGATATTGAGAAATTCGGTTGTGAAACTGTCCATCTCGTTTATCAATACGCGAATTTTGTGCTGGAAGTGATTGTAGGCCATGACAGCCGGGATCGCGGCCACCAAGCCGATTGCCGTGGCAATCAGTGCCTCGGCAATGCCAGGCGCTACAACAGCCAGCGAGGCGGAACCGGTTTTACCGATCCCTTCGAAGGCGGTCATGATGCCCCATACGGTACCGAACAAGCCTATGAAGGGAGACGTGGATCCGGTTGTGGCGAGGAACGTCAGGTACTTCTCAAGTCGGGTTATCTCGGAATTCGTTGCGCGGCGCAAGGCACGAGAGACATTCTCAACCCCTCCCAGATCAGTGCTGAGGGCACTGCCGTCGCTCTTGCTATCGGTCTCGACGACTTTTTTCAGTTCGCTGTACCCCTCGTTGA
>JBAYTT010000178.1:0-8362 GCA_041675485.1 Pelobacteraceae bacterium
CCGCCAAAGCGGGATTCGGTACATTGTCGGGAGGGCTTCGCACCATCATGGATGCACCATGACATCACGCCTCCCTAGGATACCCGCAGGGGAATGCGGGGTCTGGTCAGAACCTCACAGGATTCAGCCAGACAGTCTTCAACGCGACATCGTGTCGCGATAACGGGGCTGAGGCTGACCCGCCTTCGGCGGGTCTTGCCGATGGTTGGGGACTCGCTTTATAATCCTTTACTTTTATAACATGCGTGGTATATTCGGATCATGGTTTATCGTCTTTCATATTACAATGAAGCTGTCGAAGCTGAGCTTGATTCTTGGCCTGTTGGCTTGTGTGCTCGATTTCGGGCATTGTCTGTACGCATGGAAGAATACGGTCCCAATTTAGGAATGCCGCATACTCGTGCGCTTGGTAATGGCCTTTTTGAAATCCGTGCCAAAGCAGAAGAAGGAATTGGAAGAGTATTTTTCTGCACCATGGTCGGAAGAAAGATCATAATTCTACACAGTTTCATTAAAAAGACGGATAAGACACCAAAACGAGAACTCGATATAGCGCTCACCCGGCAGAAGGAGGTAATTAGTAATGAGTTATAAACCTGTTTCGTACGACCCCAAGAAAAAATTAGAGAAAGACCTGCAAGACCCCAATTTCAAGAAAGCATGGGAAGCCTTGGATGATGAATTTGCCGCTTTGGATGCCCTGCTTTCGGCACGTCGACAGGCAGGGATGACTCAGGAACAAGTGGCGGCCAAAATGGGTGTTTCTCAGCCTTCATTAGCAAGAGTAGAAGCGACACTCGGTTCTCACCGTCATTCTCCGTCTCTTGAGATGCTCCGCAAGTATGCTGCCGCTGTCAACTGCAAGCTGGAGATTAAGCTGATACCTCAGCATTCGTGATTAAGGCTTGTTAGTCTGCCGCTACGTATTGGGTGCTGGCCATGGTCTTTTGGGAGTAAACAGTGTCAGGTCTACACATTGACATTTTTCAGCTTTGCATGCAGCTTGTACACAAGATCTCTTAGGTCAGCATCCTCTGCCATCATGCATGCAAATCTCTTGCTTGCCTGCGATACTGCCGATTCACCTACACCAAATCGTTCACCAATCTCTTTAAGCCGTGCGCCGCTATATTTGTGGCTTATATAGATGCCTGCCTTGGTTGCCAGTTGCTTGTTTACTCCAAAACAACTGACAGCTTCTTCAATTATTGCATCCAGCGACAAGCGCCTGGATATTTTCCGTAACTCCGGCAGATTCCTGTCCGGCTCTTTGCTCGAAAGATATTTCGTCTCTATGGTTGCCATGAATTCAGGGCTTCCCAGAATAGCTGTGGCAGCGGAACAATCCAGCGAATATTCAACTTCCTCTCCAAGCAGTTCATGTACAAAACTATGCTATGATATTCATTTTCGGCGTGGCCTTTGCTCCCGAAGTATCCGAGAATGAAGTCCGTTTTTAGCCATTCTGGGGCTTCGCTTTCACCGATATACGCTTTGAAACTTGACCACCGGTATGCCTCCGGTTCCCCTACCATTCTTGCCCGAACTGGATTCAGATGAATATATCGGGAAAGCTCCGCTGCATATTCATCGGCTTCAACCAGTATCGCCTTGTATCTTCCCTGAAAAAGGTGCCCCGCTCGGTTTCTCTTGGTATTGTAGTAATTGGTGTATGCTCCGTTTATGTGTCGCATGATCTGTGATAAGTTACCATCAGGTGTCTCAAACAAAAGATGGTAATGATTGGACATTAGGCAGTAAACGTGGACTACTGCACCATATCGTTCAGTGGCCGTATGCAAGTACGTGAGAAACTTATCCCGATCCTGAATAGATTTGAAAATATCCTTCCGTTCATTCCCTCTCGATGTAACGTGATAAAATGCATTTGGATATCCGGGTGCGGCTTGCTTCGTCGTAACGATAACGGACACAAACAAGCGCGGGACCGTAATTTTGTGACTATAAATGATTATTGTTTAAAATACCACAATGCAGCGGGTGATTTTTCATGAAAAAAGGGCGGAGAAAATTCCCCGCCCTTCGTGTTACACCCTGTAAATTCCGAATTATCCTATAAAAAAACTTGAACCGCAAAAGCGCCACCAAAAAATTAGGACATGCTGGTAGGCGTAACAACAATTCTGTTGGCAACAAATCTGTTGGTATTGTACTCGTCAAATTCACACGACGACGCGCCAAAAACACGCGTTTCAAAGGAAAAAAGCCGGATGTATGGCGAGCAATCCATTTCCAATTCATATAAACGATAAATAACTATCATTATATAGATACTTAAACCATACCAGCAAGTTATAAGCGTGAATATTATTTATTCCGGAGACGAGAAACAGCTATAAAAATGAAAATAGGCCGGAATTTTCATTCCGGCCCTTCAGGGCATACATGCACGACACAGGATGCTGCCGTATTCTGCTGCAATCAATGCCTACGCAGCTGCAAGCATAACCGGCGTGGCTTCGTTGATCGAATCATACACCGGGCATCTCATACGCAACTCTTCCAAAAACCCCTTCCGCTCCATCTCCGACATCCCCGAGTCGAGCACAACGCTGAGATGTTCATTTTGCTCAACAGCAGTAGCGTGATAGCGACCTTCCCAGAAGGCTCCCTTTCGCTCCTTGCGTTGATTGAATTCCTGGAGCGGTTCTCGCGGCTATCACAGAGAGACAAGAAACTGTCTCGGGTCTGCCGAAAACCGGGGGAAATTTTCCATGGTCAGGATGACCGGGCAACTGTCGGGAAACTGCTTCATAAATTCTTCAAGACCTTTGGCTGATTTATTCCGCCCGGATTTTACTTCGATTGCATATAATCTCCCCTGGTAACGGTAGACGAAATCCACTTCAGCATTTTTCTCTCTCCAGTAGAACAGCTCTCCCGGCAACTGCAACAGTTCCGCCCCCACAGCCAGTTCAAATACCCGTCCCCGGCGCTCTGGATTGTCAAGTACGTGCGGCCCTTCGGTCATGGTGTACAGGGCAGGGCAGGATACCAGAATTTTAGGGCTGGACGAGCGGGTCAGCCACCCCTTGGCGGAATACTTTGCCAACGGCTGAATCAGGAAAGCTCCGGCATACAGTTCGATGTAATACTTGATCAGATCGGTATTTCCCTGATCCTGCAGCTGCCCGAGAAGCTTGGTATAACTTATCTCCTGCGCCGGATAGCGGCAGAGGATTTCAAATGCCTGCCGGAACAGGGCCGGCTTGCCGACCTTGCGGTTCTGCAGGATGTCCTTGCCGATGACCGACTCCACAATCGAATCTTTCAGATAGGCATACCAGCGGTCGTATTCCCCCTCATAGGGAACCGATCCCGGATAGCCGCCATACAGCAGAAAACGCTCCAGATCATAGCCAAAGGCCTTTTGCAGCTCGGTATAGGTCCAATGGAAGATGCGCGTCAGTTCGAAGCGTCCGGCAAGGCTCTCGGTCAGTCCGCTCTGCAACTGCAACGAGCTTGAGCCGAGCACCACCAGGCGGAGCCTGCGGGGATGCTTGTCCCACAACGACTTGAGAGTTTCCGACCAGTTGGTAATCTTCTGGATTTCATCAATGACCAACAGCGTGCCGTCACCCAGCAGGAGCGCCTTCTGCCACTGTTCCAGCAGCCAGGTACGGTCAGTCACCAGCAGGTCATCGGCATTGGCATACAGGCTGGGGCCGGAATAGCGGGCCAGCAGTTGCCGCATGCCGGTAGTCTTGCCAACCTGGCGCGGTCCGATCAACACCTGGATCAGTGGTGGTTCGCCGGAAAGGCGCTTTTCAAGCTGCGCCACAAAAGGGCGTTCGTAAGGAGTTGTCATGCAGGGAATATAATTCTCTTTAGTAGTCTAGTCTAGTAAAAATGCTAGCCATGGCTATTAAATTACTGTAGTGCTCCACCACACACAAAAATACGGCCCCCCGTTTCTGCTGCGGGAGGCCGTTTTTGCTGCTGGTTACGTGCTGTTGTTGGGACTACGGGACGGTGATGGTCTGGCTGGCGGCTGCAATCATAACCGGCGTAGCTTCATTGATCGAATCATACACCGGGCATCTCATGCGCAACTCTTCCAAAAACCCCTTCCGCTCAACCTCCGACATCCCCGAATCGAGCGCTACGCTGACATTGATGCCGGAAAGCCCCGGACGATTGTCCCTGCCTTTGCCGTAGATCACATCCAGATCCATGGCGCCTTCGACTTTTATATCCATTCCGTTCAAATTAAGCTTTTTCTGATTCGCAATGATCCTGGCTGTTGTTGCAATGCAGCCCGCCAGCGAGGCAAACAGATAATCAATCGGGCTGGCTCCGGCGTCGCCGCCACCGGCAAACACCGGCTGATCGACATACAGGGTGCGCTCCCCCGCCTGAACCGTGACTTTGTACTTTTCATCCGACCGCGCTTCAATACGGTACGTTTTCATCTTTGCCATGACATGTCTCCCTGGGTTTGATTGGGGTACGCTTACAAGGTCGCTGCAATCTTCTGCGCCACGGTGCGGGCATGGGCCTGGATTTCCTCGGGCGGCATCTCCTCGACCCCGAACAGGCTCCGGTCGAAATCGTAGAGCGTGTCGGCAATGACGATCTCCGGCTCCAGCCCCTCGATCACGCCCTGCATCATGCGCGAGGCGCAGTTGGTGAAGCACCCCTCCACGGCGATCACCCGGGGAGCCTGGCGGACCAGGTCGCGCTGTCCCGTATCCTTGGTGAATGCCCCGCCAAGGCAGATTCTGGCGCTCTTTCCGGGTGCCAGGGAGTGGCAGAGAATGTTGGCCGCCTGGCGGGCCACCTCGCCCCGCAGACACGCCCCTTCACAGCTGATGACGGCAACCGGTTTGGTTTTGTGGCGTTCGGCGTAGTTGTCACAGAGCTGGCAATTGCCTTTTGCCTTGGCAATGCGCACTGTTTCATACTCTTCGTTTGATCCTGCCGTGCTGTTTGTTCCGCAACAATTCATGGTCTTCATACCTTCCTCCAACAGTAAGATTGAGTGCTTCTGTCACTGTAGACGGAGGAGACGCGGAAAAGGATACACCTGGAGGGAATTTTTTACGATTTACGGTCGCACATGAGTTCGCTTCGATCATCGTGGTAGAAGCTGCAGTGGCATTCCATGGCATTCCGTAGTGCGGTGCGGGCACGATGGAGCCTGATCTTGACGGTGTCGAGGCTGATGTCGAGAATTGCGGCAATCTCGGCGTTGGAGAGCTCTTCGAATTCGCCGAGGAGCAGGACCGTGCGGTAATTTTCAGATAACCGGTCAACCACGCCGCGTATGCAGGCACTCATCTCCCTGCGGATATACTCGCGGTCCGTTCCCGGCGACCGGCTGTCGGGGAAATCGTCAACGGAAGCGTCATCATCGAACAGCTGCTCGCACTCCTTTTGCCGTGCCAGTGATGAAGCGGCATGGTCGTGGGCGGTGTTCGTGGCAATGCGGTAGATCCAGGTGGAAAGGGAGGAGTCACCTCGAAAGCTGTCAAGCGACCGGCTCACCTTGAGAAAAACCGCCTGGGTCAGATCGGCGGCTTCCGTCTCACCGGAGAAATGGGTGAGATAGCGGTGAATTTTGGGGTGATACTCCTGATAAACGGCGGAAAAGTCCATGACGCTTATTCCTGTCGGTTGTAGAATTGATCGCTGCTTTTGCGTAGACGCCGGTTTTATCCTATAAAAAGCATTTGAAACTCGGATGAATGGGATAAACACGGATAAATCAATTTATGTAAGCAAAAAAGAGTAACCAAAAAAAGGAATGGGTGTTTTGTTTGAACATTCGGCTTTTATCCGTGTTCATCCCATGTATCCGTGGTTAACTGCCGTTTTCATTGTATTGGTTCACGAACAGCAGCCGCTCCCGCCTACTTTCGCCATATTGTGATCCTGCAGCCATTCGTTGATCATGCCGGAAGCACAGCCGACTCCGGCATCGACCGTAATCGCCTTTACCGGACAGTTGAGAGCGCAGGCGCCGCACTCCATGCAGGCATCCAGGTCCCGGAGAGACGCTTTCCTGTCCGCAAACGAGAATACCTGGTGCGGACATACCTCCAGACACCTGCCGCAGCCGATGCAGGTTGGCTGATCCAGCTTCAGCGTTGCTACGTTTTCCAGATAACGAAACCCTTTCATACATGCTCCTTTATAGATACCTGCCCACCAGCAGCAGGATCAGACTGGCAACCAGTGCGCTCCCCATGGCAGGCAGGGCGATGTGCATCTCCTTCTTGACCCCCGAACGGGAGGTATAGGTGGAGCAGCCGGTGAAATTGAGCGTATAGAAGGCGCTGAGCGCCGGCAGGGCCAGGAACAGTGCGGCGGTGACGGCGCCATGCCACCCTGGGCCGCCGGCCATGGCATAAAACAAACCGCTCCAGAGCAGTCCGACGAAGGCTCCCTTGACGGCGAAGCTGCGCCCCGGCAACCAGGGGAGCAGCAGCGGCCCAATTACAATACCGGTAAGACAGGCGCCCAGACAGGCGAGAAATGCCGTGACGCCTGCTGCGGGGCTGGCCAGCAGGGCAACCGGCAGCAGCGCAACTCCGCCAATAACCGCGATTGATTTCAGAGCCATGACCAGTTCGACCGGAACCAGTACCAAGCGTTCGTACAGGGTAAAGGTCAGTTGACGCATCTCCGGCGTGGTTACCGTGCCGTTGTCCAGATACTCCGGCAGATCGGCAGCCCGGATGGCGGCATAGCTGACCGAAAAGCCGGTGCGCCGGGACACCTCGTGGGCGGATACGCCCGGAGCGCCCAGGATCGGCAGGATCAGGCGGCGGTGGCTGACGACCGTGGCCAGAGCGGTTGACGTAACCCGCCTCACCAGTTCGCCGGTGCCGAACGTCCCCTTCCCTGCCGCGCACCAGACGTTGATGCCGAAGGTTTCCAGCACCAGCAGCCACACATTGCGCCCTGTCAAAGCCTGGCGAACGATGTCGTAGCTCATCTTGTAGTTGGCCGTCACCAGCACCGGGTCTGTAGCCGTGGGGGTACCGATGGCGTACAGGCCGGGTGGAATCATGTAGTTCATGCGGCCGATGCCCCAGCGCGCCTTGCAGCCACCCAGATGATCGTTCATGTTCAGATGTGAAGCTATACGCGGCACCGGGCCGGCAGGAGTATCCAGCCATTCGATGAAACCGGGGACCTTATCCGTGATAACTCCGCCGCCGGCGGAGACAGGTGGTCCTCAACAGGGGGGCTTATCGCTGCCGTTTTCCGGTTCTGAAGGGGTACACGAGCTCGCTGTGGACGAATTGATCTTCCGTACACTTTTAATTTTGAATTTTCCCGCTGCGCCATCATTTACTTGCAACATACAACTATACCTCCCGACCCTGCTTCGACTTCACCAGCGCTAGCAACAGCATCATTCAACAACCCCAGCGACCTGACCACGGTCTCGCGCTCGAAAAGGGTCATACCGCCGAACACCCTCTCCAGCCGCGCCGCCATATATTGATCAATTTTTTCCAGAACCTGCATACCGGCCCCGGTTAATCCCAGGAGAGTAACCCGCCGGTCATCGGGAGAGACAGACCGGGAGATTAGTCCCCTGGCCTCAAGCGCTTTCGCCTGGCGGCTGAACGTGGTGACATCAATCCCCAGTTCTTCCGCTACCTGCTGCATGGAAGGGCTCCCCAAGCGACGTACTTCAAAAAGAATGTGACTCTGCGTCATACTGACCTGTTCGCCACAGCATTCGTCACAGCAGGACTCATTCAACAGGCCGAAACGGCGGGTGAATATCTGCAACTGTTCTCGAATTGATTCCATAGTGCCCTCTCTTTTCGATAACACTAGCTATTTTATTTGCAAATTGCAACTATTATTTTCTACAGGAACAAGAGTTCCGGCCTTTCTTTGTGCGGGTATGAAAAGCGCCTCTGTTACAAGCCGTTTGGTCTTGACAGGCATAAGACTGAAGGTTACAAACGTTTGCCCACCAAACCACTCGTTGGGTGTTATAAACAAAACAGATATAGGGAGGCCTTGATGAAGATTACTGTATTTATAGTCCTGGCATTAACATGGAGTATTTCAGCCTTGGCTGACGACAGCAACTTTAGCACCAATCTGTATTCCAAATTCCAGACCAGGGGGTGTACAACGTGCCATGACTTCTTCGAAAAAGGACGTGGCGGAATAGCGTTCAGCGACCATCAGGGACGCTCCCCGGAGATTTGCGTGCACTGCCATACGAAACAGATCACCGGGTTTAAATACGCTGATGATTGGTTCGCACAAACAGGACTTTACACATCAGGAATGGATTCACAGCAAACATGCGAAGCAATAAAAACAGCCTTGCACGCGAAGTTCAAAAACAAAGGGATGGTGGCACGGC
>JBAYTT010000179.1:0-8278 GCA_041675485.1 Pelobacteraceae bacterium
ATGCACCTACACCCCAGCCTGTCCCCGACGTGGCAATTGCTGCCAGTGTGTCGCCTTCCACCGCGACAAGAGCGAAGCGACCGGCTGCATGTTCACGCCGGAAGGTGAACGCACCTACGACCGCTCGCTCAAGAACCTGATGCGGGATCGCGGCATTTCTCTTACCTGACACACCCCACTACCAACCATGCTCTCTTACGAAATCAGCCACCCCGACCACTGCCGCCGCCTGGAAAGCTTCCTGCGCACCCTGATGCCCACATCGCCGTTCGGTTACGCCCGCAAACTGATCAAGAGCGGCGCGGCCAAACTCAATGGCAACACGGCAAATCATGACACGCTACTGGCTCTCCACGACACCGTCACTCTCAAGGAGAGCGCTGCCACGGTCGGCTATATAACTGCGACCAGACCGGAACTGGACATCCTCTATGAAGACGGCCAGATCGCCATTGTCAACAAACCGGCCGGACTGCCGATGCACCGCACCGCCGAATGCGAGGACAATCTGGTGGAATTCGGCCAGGAGTACATGACCGGGCGCGACACCGCCTGCAAGCTCTACCCGGTCAACCGCCTCGACCGTGGCACCTCCGGAACGGTCATTCTGGCAAAAAGTTCCAGTTCCGCCGGCATTTATGGCCGCCAGGTCAAGGAAACCGGGCTGGACAAGCTGTACCTTGCGCTGGCATGGGGAACAACCGAAGAAAGCGGGACCATCACCGAACCGCTGGATGACAAGGAATCCGAGACCCGTTACCGCTTGCTCCTGTCAGGGGACAACTGTTCGCTGCTGGCGGTCACCCCGATCAGCGGACGGATGCACCAGATCCGCCGCCACCTGGCTGCCATCGGCCACCCGGTGGTTGCCGACAAGCGCTATGGCGGCGGCGATATGCCGGAATACCCCGGCTTTGCCCTGCACTCATTCCGGACCATACTGGTTCGGGAGGAAGCCGGGGCATTAACCGTCTGTGCGCCGTTGCCGGAAGAGCTGCTGACCCTGTGCGAACAGAGGGGAATCGGGCGGGATCAACTGCAGGAAGCGGTCTATGGTCTACTGTAGTATCTAACGGTAAAATAAATCTGCCAGAGTCAAAACCGTTTCAGCTTCAAGATTACTTCATGATTACTCAAGATTTTTACTTCAGAAGCCTGTAATCTTGAAGTAATCTAGAGGTAATCATGAGGCTAAATTTTCTTTTTTGTTCCGGCTTGTCCGGGTAAGGAGGAGTCATGAGCGGAAAAACCATCTTCATAACCGGCGCGTCTGCCGGATTCGGCGCGGCCTGCGCCCGCATCTTTGCGGCAAGCGGCAATCGCCTTGTACTCACCGCCCGGCGCATTGATCCGCTGCTGAAACTTCAGGAGGAGCTGGCCCTGCAGGCCGACATCCACATCATTCCGCTGGACGTGCGCGACCGCGAAGCGGTGCAGGGAGCGGTCGAAGGGCTGCCGGAGCGCTTCCGTGCCATCGACATCCTGGTCAACAACGCCGGACTGGCTCTGGGGCTGGAACCGGCTCATCAGGTCAACCTGGATGACTGGGATACCATGGTGGACACCAACATCAAGGGGGTGATGTACTGCACTCGCTTTATCCTCCCCGGCATGGTCGAGCGCAATCGTGGTCATATCGTCAACATCAGCTCCACCGCCGGTGCCTGGCCCTATCCCGGGGGCAACGTCTATGGCGGCACCAAAGCATTCGTGACCCAGTTTTCCCGTAACCTCCGCTGCGACCTGCTCGGAACCAGAGTCAGGGTATCCTGCATCCAGCCCGGTATGGCGGAAACCGAGTTCTCCAAGGTCCGCTTCAAAGGGGACGACGACAAGGCCGCCGGCGTTTACCAGGGAACCGAGCCGCTCACCGCGGAAGATATCGCCGAAACGGTGCGCTGGGTAACCAGCCAGCCCCCCCATGTCAACGTCAACACGCTGGAACTGATGTCGATAGACCAGACGTGGGGACCTTTTTCGATACACAGGAAACAGAACTAACATCATATAAGGATCAGATCATGGCAAAAGAACTTTACGTTGGACATATTTCAGAGCAGGCAACCGAAGACGACCTGCGCAAACTTTTTGAAATCATGGGGGTTGTCACCTCGGTCCACCTGATTGTTGACGAACAGACCGGTGAATTCAAGCGCTGCGGCTACGTGCGGATGCTGTCCGAAGTCAATCTGAACGAGGTTGTCGAGACCCTTGACGGCACCTACCTGATCGACCGCTGCATCGTTGTCAGCATCGCCGTACCACAGAAGGATCGCCCGGCTAAGACACCGTTCGTCAAACGGAAACCGGCTGTTGGTGCCAGACCTGCGGCGATTGCTCGCCCGGCAGCAGGTGCACGTCCTGCAACAGCGGGAGCACGTCCGGCAGCTGGTGCACGTCCTTCAACCGCCAGACCTGCGGCAGGAGCTCGTTCTGCTGCTGGTTCCAGACCCGCGGCAGCCGAGAGCGCTGCCGGAAGTTCACGTCCTGCGGCGGCAAAGCCAGCGCGGAGCAGTCGTCCGGCAGTCAAGGAAGCGACCAAGGTCGGTCGATCTTCCGCGGCGAAAGATGCAGTCAGGAAATTCCGTCCCAAAGCAACGAGGGATGCTGCCGCACCTGAACGTCCAGCCCCAGCAGGCAAGCGGACCGGCCGCCCGGCCACTGGCAAACGGCAGGGAGAGGGTTCACGCCCACCGGCAAAAGGCCGCAGATAATCATCTTAACTGATGTATCGTTTACGGTGAGACATGAACGATACATCAGTTCCCTATCCAAGGAGCGCACCATGAAAAGTCTACGCTTTTTTCTGTTCCTGACTCTTATCCTGATTCCCACCCTCGCCTTTTCAACTGAACCGCAACGCATTCCCGCACCATCACGCATCACCGCCGTCACCGTCTACGCCGACCGGGCGCTGACCACCCGCAGCAGTACGCTTACCCTCAAACCGGGGAGCTATCTGATCGCCTTTGAAGCCCTGCCGACGCTGATACTGGATGACTCGGTGCGGATTGACGGCAAAGGAACCGCCGCGACAACCATAACGGGGCTGGATATCAAGCGTGTTTTTCTGGAGCAAAGGGGGGAGAAGCGTGTTCAGGAGTTGCAGGAAGAAATCCAGGCACTGGAGAAGCGCTCCGCCGGATTGGACGCCAGAAAGGTTGGCATCGCGTCGCAAAAGGCTTTTCTTGAATCGATCCGTGTAGCCTGGGGTGAACGAATTTCCAAAGAGTTGGCCATTGGCACCCCGACGATGGCTGAATTGCTGAACACCTCCAGTTTTATCGGCGCTGGAGTTACCAAAGCGGAAGAACAAAACCGTGATATCGAGTTTGAAAAAAAGAGCCTCAAGGACAAAATTGATGCCCTGCGTCGTCAGCAGAATGATGCGACCGGCTCGGGTCGCAAAGAGGTAAAAACGGTCGAAGTTGCGATTGAGGTTACCCGCGCAGGGGAGCTGACACTTGAGCTGGCCTCAATGATTCCCCAGGCAAGCTGGGAGCCAACCTACGATGTCCGTCTCGCAGCTGACAGCAAGGACGCCGACCTAACCTTTCAGGCCATGATCCGCCAGCAGACCGGCGAAGAGTGGCGCAACGCAGATCTGACCCTCTCCACCGCCCGCCCGGCAATTGGCGGCGCCCCGCCGGAGCTGACGCCGTGGAATGTCTCGCTGTACCGGCCACGACCGATGAGGTCGGAAATGGCCTACCCGGCAGCGGCACCTATGATGTTCGGAAGCGCAAAAAAAGCCAAACGGGCCGAGATGGATTCAAGTGTTCAGGATATGGCCCACTCCGGAGAAGCCGCCGCTGAATTTGCCATTGCCCAAATCAGCGACGAGCAGTCATCCGTCTCGTTCCACGTGCCGCGTCCGCTCGACATACCGTCCGACGGCAATCGTCACGGCACGATCGTCGCTGTCGAACAACTGCCAGTCAGCATCGAATACCTGGCAGTCCCCAAACTGTCGCCCGCCGTGTTCCTCAAGTCGGAACTCGTCAACCGCGCTGCCTACCCGCTCCTGCCGGGCAAGGTCAACACCTTTATCGGCAACAGTTTCACCGGCAGCTCGCAGCTGAAAAAGGTGGCCGCCGGGGAAAAGTTCGAGCTGTTTTTCGGCAACGACGACCAGGTGTCGGTCAAACGGGAAGAACTGAAGCAGCACAAGGAAGCAGGACTGTTCGGCAAGAACCGCGTCAGTTACCGCTATCGCATCGAGATGAACAACTTCCGCAAAGAGCCGTTGACCCTCACCCTGCGTGACCAGCTGCCCGTGGCGGGCGATGAGGAGATCAAGGTATCGCTGGAAGAACCGTCCATCAAACCGGCTGAGGTCAAGAACGACGGCACGGTAGTCTGGAAGTTGCCGTTCACGGCGGGAGAGAAAAAGGAGCTAACCTTCGGCATCCTGGTCGAATACCCGAAAGAGAAAGAGATTACGGGGCTGTAACCTCACCTTTATCAAAAGGTGGTGCCGATCTAAACTCTGTGAGATGTTTGCGATAGCGCAGCGGCACGTGCTGCTGCTGCAGTTTTGGATTATGCCGCTCTGGAATGGCGTGGCGCTGAAAATAGCGCTGCCATAGGGCGGCATAGTCATGTTCGTTGGCGGTGAGAGCCGGTTCGGCGGTCAATTCAACATCCCTTACCAAGCGCCATGATGTGAGATCATACAGCGCCGCCTGATTGCGCTGCAGGTCATGAATCATCCAGGGGCGGTCGCCGACCCGCCCGACAAAATGGGGGGCTATAAAAGGGAGGATGTCCGCCTCCGGTTCTATTTGGGCGTACAGGAAGCCGGCCTCAACCTCCCGGAAACGCACAAACCCCATGTACTTGTGAGCTTCATGCGACACCTGCCGGGCAATGCGGTTGACCGAATGAACCGGTTCCTCCGCCAGCATCAGACACAAACGCTTCCCCGCCCGAAGTCCCATCGCAAGATAACGCCACACCAACAGCTCAATTCCTGACTTCTGACTATGGAAGGCATAGCGCGCCGTAGCAAACGCCTCCTGCGACACCGCATCGACAATCCGCTTCCGGAACGCGACGGCACTTTCCCGTACCGTCGCCACCTCGCGAACCTCACCGGCAAAAAGTCCAAACGAATCAACTTCACCATCCCGGATAAACTCCGGCTGTTTATCACCAATCTCCAGGCAGTCCACGGCACAGAGGAACCCTTCGAAGCTGCCGTCGTAGCGGTAGACTGTCACGCCATATCTCCGATCATCACCACCCGCTGCTCCAGATGAGTCCCCTTAAGCGCATTGCACAGTTTTTCATCGCCAGTGACCATCCGGCCTTTACAGGAGACCGCCAAGGCAAGGTAAATGCTGTCATAGAAGCTCCGTCGCCAGGTCACGGCAATCCGCGAAGCTTCGTCAGTGAGTGTATAGGTCGGCACAATGGTAACGTCCATCCGACGCAGATCGCTTAGAAGCACCGGAATAACATCGGCCTCAAGCTCCTGGCGCAGCCATCTTTTCCAAAGGACATTACCGCATTCGGGAAACAGCAGATCCGGCGCAACCAGGGTATGCCCGGCATCAAGCAACCTGATGGCATTGATGGAACATGGTTCGGGAAGAAACCACTTGATAGCTACGCTGGCGTCGATCACCAGAGTGCTCATCGGTCGCGATCCTCCCGCACCAAATCAGCACTGTCGCTAAAGGCACGACCGGCAAAATACCCCTGCCAGCGGTCGGCAACCGCCATCGGAGATTCGTCGGGACGAGCGGCATACTCTTCAAGAATCAGCTTCACCTCACCCTGTAACGAGCGGTTATGCTGTTTGGCACGGTCTTTAAGGTTTTGTATGGTTTCTTCATCCAGGTTTCTAATAAGCAACTGCGGCATGATACACCTCCGTATGATAGCATTATGCTATCAATATATCTTCAAGTCGGCAAGAAAAAAATAACCCTAAAACCAACAATTACTCTCGCAAAGGCGCAAAGAAAGTCAAATAGTTACAATCCACACCGGCCTAATCCAAATGGTGATACGCAGTTTGGTTCTATCAATTGTATTTCTTGGCGAACTTTGCGCCTTTGCGCGATCAACTGTTTTTTGTAGGGGAACTCATTTTCATAACTCCCCTGTCAGCGCCGAAGCATCCGGCATCGCAGCAAACAGCTCCAGCTGATCCAACCGTGCGGGGCGGCGAACCGGCGCCAGCAGCCGCTCCATCAGACACGGCCCGTCCAGCCTGATCCCTCCCAGATAACGACCGCCGGCAGTCAGGAAATATTTCGCCCGTTTCAGCACCACCCCCAGCTTTTTCAGTTCCACCTCACCCAGCCGCGTGCCGCGCCGGGCCTGTACGATCCGCTGGGCAGAGCGCACCCCGATACCCGGCACCCGCAATAGTACCTCGTAATCAACCCGGTTGACCTCGACCGGAAACAGCTCCAGATGGCGCAGCGCCCAATCGCTCTTGGGGTCAAAGCGCATGTCCAGATTTGGACGAACTTCGTCCAGCAGTTCATGGGCGGCAAAGCCGTAATAGCGGAGCAGCCAGTCGGCCTGATAGAGGCGATGCTCCCGCAGCAGCGGCGGCGTGGGGAGCGCGGGCAGGCGGCTGTCGCTGGAGCCCGGAATATAGGCGGAGTAGTAGACCCGCTTCAGTTCCAGCTTGTTGTACAGCCCCTCCGACAGGGTAATGATGTCGCGGTCGCTTTCCAGCGTGGCCCCGACAATCAGTTGAGTGCTCTGCCCGGCCGGGGCAAAGCGGGACGCACGGTGCGATTTCGTGCGGGCTTCCTTCGCTTCGAGCAGCAGGCCGCTCACCTGCCGCATCGGGTTGATGACCGACTCGCGCGGCTTGTCCGGTGCCAGCAGCGCCAGGCTCTGTCTGCTGGGAAGTTCGATATTGATGCTGACCCGGTCGGCATAGCGCCCGGCCTGCGCGATGAGGAACGGATCGGCACCCGGCACCAGTTTCAGGTGGATGTAGCCGTTGAAGCGTTCCATCTCGCGCAGGCGCTGTGCCACGGCGATCAGCTGCTCCATGGTGTAGTCGGCAGTGCGAATCACGCCGGTGCTGAGAAACAGCCCTTCGATGTAGTTGCGGCGGTAGAAGTTCATGGTCAGGTCAACGACTTCGTCCGGCGTCATGGCGGCGCGGAGGATGTCGTTGGAGCGGCGGTTGAGGCAGTAGGCACAGTCGTAGATGCAGGCGTTGGTAAGGAGGATTTTCAGCAGCGAGATGCAGCGGCCATCGGCGGTCCAGGTATGGCAGATGCCGCTGGAAGTGGTGTTGCCAAGAGCGCCCGCCTTGCCGGAGCGGTTGCTGCCGCTGGAGGAGCAGGAAACATCGTACTTGGCGCTGTCGGCCAGGATTTCCAGGCGCTGTTCAAGGGGTATGGTGATCATGGTGGAGAGGGTAGCACAGATGTGTGACAGAATGTGTCAGGAGATAAACAAACTACCCCCGCACCCGCCACAACAACTCATACAACGGCTTGAGCAGAGCAAACCCCTCCCGCAGATCATCGCAAATCCCTTGCGTAACGATCCGCCCGTCCACCGGACGCTGGCACATGAAGTAGATATTCTTGCGGCCATGCCACAGCTGCAGATCATCCGGCAGAGCCGGATTGAGCGGGCGTTTGTATCGGTCACCCTCCAGGGTAAAGGTATCCTGTTTGCCGAACGTAGCCGTGATCTTTTTGAATTCAACCGGTTTGGCTTCAATAAAGCGCCGCAGGTTATCCATGGTTTCCCTGCTGGCGCTATAAAAGCCCATGCCGTAGCGATAGCCGTCGGCGCTGATCTCGAAGAAGAAACAGGGGGCGCTTTTCCAGTCAGGGCTCCGCCGCTTGAAGGTGATCCAGAGACAGGTTTTGTAGGGGGATTTGTTGCGCGAAAAACGGGTATCGCGGTAAATGCGGGAGATGGTCTTGTCCACCGCCGGGATGGTCACCAGGTCGGGATCAATGGCCAGCATCGACGCCGACAGGTCGCTGACCAGAGCCTTGAGCGGCTCCATCAGGTACTGATCGAAATCGTCCCGGTGCTCCTCAAACCAGACCTTGTTGTTATTGGCGGCCAGGCTCTCGAAAAAGCCCAGACTTTCGGGAGCAAAGCCGCTGAATGAGTTGCCCATAGCAACCTCCAGATAACTATTCAGCCTCAAGATTACTTCAAGACTTCCCAGGATTATAAGTTCAAAATCCAGGTAATCGTGAGGTAATCATGAGGCTAAAAAGCTTTTCAAATTTTGGCTGGTCACACCGCCTGCAGCACAAAACATTTCAGATATTCC
>JBAYTT010000180.1:0-8258 GCA_041675485.1 Pelobacteraceae bacterium
CCGTTATGGCATGCACACCAGATCAATCCCATTTCTTTTTTATATTGAACCGTACAATCAAGATGGGTGCAAACGGCGGAGAGAGCTTTGAACTCATCTTTATCAGTTCGAATTACTAGTACAGGTTTATTTCCAAACCGGACAATTTTACCGCTGTCTTTTTCAAAGTCTGAAATTTTTCCTGCAAGAACACTCGAGACTTCAACTTCGTTTTGCTTGGGAGGATTCAAATAAGACACAATAGGATAGAGGACGGATGCTAAAAATCCGACGACACTTGTGGAGAGGAGATATTTTAAAAAAGATCTCCGGTTTTGGTTGCTATCCAAATCACTCATAGAAACGCCTTTCTTAAAGAAGAAAAAATATGCTGATTTGAAATTAATGCTATTTGGAAAATAAAAAAAGGAATTGTGTTTTTTTATGTAAATATTTGCCAGCCCCCACCCCTTCTCACGGGAAGGGGCTGTTTAATATTTTTTTGAAAAAAAAGAGACGTTCTTTACCTTTTTGCGTGGCAATCGCTGCAGTTTTCTTCTTTCCAGGAGTTTCCAATGTCTACCGGGTGAATGTATTGCACTCCCTTTAAAGAAAGCTGGAGTGAATCCTTCTCAAATTGCTGTGAAAGGATAGTATGACAAACATTACAATCGCGTGAAAGGACTTTCCCTTCTTTGCTTTTATGTTTGCCGTCATGGCAGCGGAAGCAGCCCGGGGTGTAGAAGTGGCCGATGTGATTCGGATAGGTGTTCCAGGCCACCTTCATGGCTGGGAAAAAATTGCGCAGGTAGATATCCTGGATCTGTACTACAGCCTGAGTTAAGGCAACGCCCTTGTTTTTAACAACTTCAGGATAGTTTTTGACATAGTACTCCTTTACTCCCGCTCCAATGGCTTTTACAGCCTCATCTCTGCTGGAATACGGTTTCTCCAGCAGTTCGACAGCCACTTTCTTGATGTACGGCAACTTGCCATCAATGGTGTTTGAGGCCAGATGCTGATCCATTTCTTCGTCAGGTGAATGATAGATGTGAGTCGGCCTGTTGTGGCAGTCCGTACAATCCATGACCCGTTTGGCAGCCTTGGCGATTTCATCTCTTGAGAGCGGCTTGGAGCGGTCCATGTACTCCCTGAATTTCCCGTCATTTCCTTTTACGGCCACATAGGGAATGTGCAGCCGCTGTTTATCACCGGCAATATAGGTCACCTCGCGCCCGATGTGCCAATGAATACCCATGGAGTTAGGGGCCTTCGGTGTCGCTCCGATTTTGATCAGCATATTTATTTCACGGGGGGTGTTTTCCTCGTTGGGTGCGTAGTGGTAGAAAATCTTTTGGCGCCCGGCATAGAATTTTGCCGGCCAGTGGCAGCGTTCACACGTGTCGCGGGAAGGGCGGAGATTTTCTATGGGCGTGCTGATCGGCGTTGGATAGGAATGGGTCAACACCGCCCAAACCTGCCGCAGTCCGGAAATCTTGGCCTTTACATACCAGGCTGCCCCTGGGCCGACATGGCATTCAACGCATCTGACCTTGGCGTGAGCTGAATTTTGCCATGCAGTGTGTTCCGGTTGCATAACAGTGTGACAAAGCTCACCACAGAATTCCGGTGATTCGGTAAACTCATACCCCTTCATGGAAGCGATTCCGACCACCAGTATGAATATGATTGAAGCAAGCACGAAATAGATTGTCAAACGAAGTGTGTGGAAATCATTCAGGTCGAGCCGGGGAAGTGGCGGGATATCGGTATCCGGGTACTTGCGCAGATTGTTTCTTACAATCCATGCTCCCAACGGAATGAGAATCAGACCGACAATAAGCATGCCTGGAAAAGCAAAATACACGAACATGTCGAGATAGGGGTTCTCTACGCCGGAATAAGTTTCCATAACGATGAAAACTACGATCAGGATGGTGGCGATGAAGGCCAACAAAAAACCGATGATGCTCGTGCCGTTCTTGAGGTATTTAACTATCCCCGGGCTCTGTGTGGGCATAACAACTCCTTGTTTTGGTTCAGTCACAGTAACTGTCTGAATTATTTAAAAAAGAATAGCCATAAAGACTGTGTTGTCAAATGAAATAAGTCTACAAGTCAGAACCTGCTTGCATCACAGGATGTAAAGAAAAAGGCTGCACCGGGAAGGTGCAGCCTTTACAGGTAAAGTGTAATTCAGTCAGATCAGTGTGAACTTCCCACGAAAGCAAGGATCATGAGAATCAGCAGGCCGATACCGATCAGCACGGCGGTAAAGCCGAAACCTTTCAGGATGAAGTCATATACCACTCCGCTGGTGTGCTTGGCTGCGAATTTCTCGGTAATACCCTGCTCTTCGTAACGCTTCCACTGATCGCCACGCTCCTCGATCATCTCCTCTTTGGATATCTGGCCATTGAAGATGACGAAGTCCATGGGGAATTTCTCGGGCCGTCCATGGGTGTTGAAGAAGTGGACCGAGAAGATGAAGCCGGTAGCCAGCAGCGCTTCATCGGAATGGATGATGGTGGCCACGTTGAACATCCAACCCGGCAGGAACATGCCGAAAAGTTCAGGGAACCAGAGCATCAGACCTGATCCGCCGATGGCGAACATACCCCAGAAGACCGCGATAAAGTCAAATTTCTCCCAGTAAGTCCAGCGCTCGAAGGTCGGTTTCGGCCCTTTGAAGAGGAACCATTTGACCATGTTGACAACATCCGTGATGTCGCGCAGGTTCGGACAGAGTGAATCTGGGCCGAATAGTCGCTGCAGGAAATTGCCTTTGATATCTTTCCGGATGAAAAGGAAATGGATGGTCATTGCCAGCGCCGACCCGAAGTAAACAAAGGTGATGCCTGCGCAGATCCGGTGGATCAGACCCGCATTGGCAGAACCGCCATACAGATTCATCAGACTGACGGCCCAATGCTGGTTGCTGAACTTGAGCGGCAGGCCGGTCAGCGAGAGCCCCAGGAAGCTGGTAATAACCAGGATGTGCAGGAAGATGTGTCTGCGGGTGAAGCGGCGATACTGTTTATGAGCTTCCGGAACAACATGCAGATGCTCACCGCTGTGAAGCATGGCGGCCTTTTCCCTGTTCTCCACGAAGCCGCGGAACATCCAGAGGAGCGTATGCAGCCAGAACACGGCGAATGTGCTTACCAACAGGCCGGTCATGCAGATAAAGGTATAAAAAAGGATCGGGTATTTCTCCCGGTCATTGTGTTCGCCATGGGCATAAAACTTGGTGAATAGCGGTGTGGCCTTTGCGTGGCACTTGGAACAGGTTTTGACCAGATTGTCCGGATTGACGCTTGAGTTCGGATCGCTGGCTGGAAGCACCGAATGGGCGGTGTGGCAGTCGGCGCAACCGGCTACGCGCTCGGGGAATCCGAGCCGGTAGTTCTTGCCGTGATAACTCTCCATGTAGGTCTTGACAGCAACGTTGAAGACCTTGTTTTTGGCCATCAACTTCTCATCGGCGTGGCATTTCAGGCAGACTTTGGTGTGGAATTCACGGTTTGCGTGGCTCTTGGGGTCGCCCAAAGGCTTGATCGCATGAAGGCCATGACAATCGCTGCAGGCAGCGGAATCCATGTTCCCAGCCGTAACCGCCTTGCCGTGAATCGACTGCAGGTAAACCTTCTCCTTGTCGTGGCATCTCAAGCAGGTGGCAACAACCTTGCGCTTGTCGCCTTTCCAAGGCTTCACGCTATGGATATTGTTATGGCAATTTACACATGTTACACCCTTGGAGACGTGGACGCTGGTGTAGTATTCGGCGTTTTCCTTCTCGTGGCAACGCTCGCACTGGACTTTCTGTACCTTGATCTCCCTGCGCATATGCTTGGCAAGATCGGTTATATCGACATGACAACTGGTACAGGCGTTTTTGCCGTGGACTGAAGTCGCAAACTCTTTTACGGAAATCTTGTCGCTATGGCAACCTAGGCATGTGGCGGGATCAATGGCCATCCCCTGTTCGGCAAAGGCTGGTGCGGTCCATGCCACAAGCACCACCAGCAGGGGAAGGAAACGGCAAACAACAGACAGCATATAAACTCCTCCATGGATAATGATTTATACGTGTAGTGTATAAATTTTATATACACTACACCATTAGAATTGAAAAAATCAATGAAATTTGAATTCCGATTAC
This sequence comes from Pelobacteraceae bacterium, assembly GCA_041675485.1. GTDB lineage: Bacteria > Desulfobacterota > Desulfuromonadia > Geobacterales > Pseudopelobacteraceae > JACRCG01. The sequence continues at coordinate 4,142 of JBAYTT010000180.1, forward strand.
TTATATCCGATTTGGTGCTGTTTGCAACGCGACATGACCTTTTTTGCCGGCCGCCCGCGGGCGTTCCGATGAGAGCATTCTTGACTTTGATGCCTCCATTTGTTAGCTTAATTGGATAATTTTGGAACATTGCACTCTGAAATCGGGGTGTTTTGAGATACGGAGTCCGCATGCATAAAAAACTGTTTATTCCTGGTCCGGTAGAGGTGAGCCCTGAAATTCTTGCAGCCATGACTGCTCCCATGATTGGCCATCGCATGAAGGAGTACGCCGAGCTGCATGGTCGTGCCAAGAGCAAGATGAAAACGCTGCTTGCAACCAAGGGCAAGGTCTATTTTGCCACGTCCAGTGCTTTCGGAGTCATGGAAGGTGCCATTCGCAACCTGGTTGGCAAGCGTTGCGCCAATTTTTGCAATGGTGCTTTTTCGGACAAATGGCACGACGTTACACTGCGTTGCGGCAAACAGGCCGATCCCATTCGCTTCGATTGGGGCCAGCCGGTCACGCCCGAGCAGGTGGAAAAGACATTGTCCACCGGTAAGTATGACAGCATGACCATGATTCACAACGAAACTTCCACCGGCGTCATGTCACCGCTTCCGGAAATTGCCGAGGTCATGAAAAAATTTCCCGATGTGCTGTTCATCGTGGATACGGTTTCCTCCATGAGTGCTCTCAATATCCCTGTGGATGAATTGGGGATCGACTGCTGTATTTTTGGGGTACAGAAGGCGTTTGCATTGCCTCCGGGCCTGGCGATCTTCACTGCCAGCGAAAAGGCGCTCGCCCGGGCCGCAGCTATTGAGGGTCGGGGTTATTATTTCGATTTTCTGGAATTTGACGCTAACGATGCCAAGGACAACACTCCCTCTACTCCCTGCATATCCCTGATCTATGCCCTGGATTGCCAGTTGGACAGGATATTTGCCGAAGGGTTGGAGCAGCGTTGGCAGAGGCATCAGGCTTTGGCGGAACACGTACGCGGCTGGGTCACGGCACGTGGTTTCGAATTGTATCCCGAGCGTCCCTTCTGCTCACAAACCCTTACCTGTACCCGTAACAGCCGCGGCATTGACCTCGCAACGCTCAAAAAGAAATTGGGGGATGCCGGGTTTGCGTTTGATGACGGCTATGGAAAAATCAAAGGCCAGACTTTTCGAATCGCCCACATGGGAGACATGACGCGGAGCGACCTGGATGAGTTGTTTGCAGCCATGGTTGCCATCATGCCGGAACTGGCGTAATATAATTTTGTCTAAACAGATGTGATTGTGTGAAAAGGGGTGTAATTATGAAGTGTCCGAACTGTGGGGATAGAACATTGGTCGATATCGATATGCATTCCGGCGGGTTTTCGGCCGAGGAGTCACCTGTCAAGGAATGTGGCGCATGTGGTCTGGTTTGGCGGGTCAAGACAGAGTTGGGCGTTACTAAAATCGATATAATCAAGCCCGCCGATAAGCAGAAATAAAAAAACCCTCGCATTTGCGAGGGTTTTGATCGTTCATTCCATCTCGAATGCGTCTTTGCCTGCTCCGCAGAGGGGGCAGGTCCAGTCGTCGGGCAGAGACTCAAAGGGAGTCCCTGCGGGGATTCCCCGGTCAGGATCTCCGAGGGCAGGATCGTAGACGTACTGGCAGATAGTGCAAATCCAGCGTTGCATGGTATTCTCCTTTACATTAGTTATTTACCCAGCTAATGCACTGAACCGGGCAGCCGTCGATGGCCTGTTGGATGTCTTTTTCGGGTGCGGCGGCCGGGGCATAGCATTCGGATTTTCCTGCGGTGTTGAAGCGGAAGACAGCCGGGCAGGTTGAGATGCAAAGCCCGCAACTGATGCAGCTTTCCTGATCTACCCAAGGTTCTTTCATGGCTGATCCCTCCTTAATGTCAACTGCTTGAAATGTATACCAGCCAGAGTGGCCTGTCAACAAGGCAACCTGTTGTTCCGACCTGAACCTGCTATTCAAGGAGTCGCTCGTTAATGATATTTGAAATTCTGGTAGTCGGCCCCTTGGCTGTCAACTGTTTCATTCTGGGTTGTGAAGAAACTCGCGAAGGAGTGGTGGTGGACGCCGGTGATGATGCTGCGCGCATCATTGCTGCAGTCGAACGTCATGGCCTGCATATCGGCCACGTCATTAACACCCACGGACATTTCGACCATGTGGGCGCCAATCGCAGGGTTGTGGAACGCTTCAACTCCCGACTCCTGATTCATGAAGAGGATGCAGCCATGCTGGCACGGGCAAGCGTAGTTGCAAGCTCCTATGGTATTGCAGGGGAAAACTCGCCCCTGCCGGATGGTTTTCTCACCGACGGCATGGTGATCGGCTTTGGCAAGCACACCTTGAAAGTGCTGCATACGCCGGGGCATACGCAAGGTGGGTGCTGTCTCTACATAAAGGATGAAAAGACGGTCATTACGGGTGACACCCTCTTTGCCGATTCCATTGGCCGCACCGATCTCCCTGGCGGTTCACACGAGCAACTGCTCGAATCGATACAAACCAAGCTCTTTACATTGCCTGATGATGTGGTGGCGTATCCGGGACATGGTCCCAAAACGACTATCGGGCACGAAAAGCGCCATAATCCTTATTTCTAAGGGAGGTTCCGCATGCTCAGGGATAAACGGATTATCCTCTGCGTTACAGGAGGCATTGCGGTTTACAAGGCGGTTGAGCTGCTGCGGTTGCTCACCAAAGCTGGCGCCGAAGTCCATGTCATCATGACCAGATCGGCACAGGAGTTTGTTGCCCCCCTCACCTTCCAGACCCTTGCCATGAATCCGGTGCATAGCGAACTGTTTAACCTGATCGCCGAGCAGGAAATCGGCCATATCTCCCTGGCAGATCGGGCCGACCTCTTCATCATTGCCCCGGCAACCGCCAACGTCATCGGCAAGATTGCCTGCGGGATCGCCGACGATATGCTTACCACCACAGTCATGGCGACCAAGGCTCCGGTCCTGATTGCGCCTGCCATGAACGTCAACATGTATACCAACCCCATCTATCGCGAAAACCAGGATAAATTGTTGCGGCTGAATTACCTGTTTGTACCGCCCGAAAAAGGCACTCTGGCCTGCGGTTGGGAAGGGGAAGGCAAGCTGGCAACCCCGGAAGCCATCTTCGAGATGGCTGTGGCGTCGCTTACGCCAAAGGACCTGGTTGGTCAGACCATCATGGTAACCGCAGGCCCGACCCGCGAGGAGATAGACCCGGTTCGTTTTATCAGCAATTACTCCTCGGGCAAGATGGGCTACGCCCTGGCCCGAAGTGCTCAACGACGGGGTGGCCGGGTGATCCTTGTCAGCGGCCCGGTGAACATTGCGGCCCCTGCCGGTGTTGAACTGGTGCAGGTTGAAAGCGCGCAGGAGATGCATGCTGAGGTCATGGCCAGGGCAGATGCCTGCTCTATTATTATCAAGGCGGCCGCAGTGGCCGATTATCGGCCCGAGGAGCGTAAAGCAGGGAAGATCAAGAAACAGGACGATGAGCTTATGCTCAGGCTGGTCAAAAACCCGGACATCCTGGTTGAGCTTGGCCGTCTGGAGCGCCGCCCTTTTTTGGCTGGATTTGCCGCGGAAACCGATGGTCTGAAGTCAAACGCCGCAAAGAAGTTGCAAGACAAAAACCTGGACATGATCGTGGCAAACGACGTCAGCCAGACCGATGCGGGGTTTAACGTGGATACGAATCGCGCCTGGCTGTTTTTCCGGGATGGCCGCAGTGTGGAGTGTCCGTTGATGCCCAAGGAAAAGTTGGCTTCGTTAATCCTTGATCACATCATTGCGGAGCTTTCAGCCCGTAAGGAACCTTAAATACCTTTTCAGTTTACCGCTGTGAAATTCCACCAGCAGTTCCGGCTTGTGCAAGGCCGCTCGCAGTTTTTTCCTGAGCGCCTCAACCTGTTCCATGCCTTCTTCCTTTGAGATCCGGCCGCTTTTGTAGAGCAAACGTAGGTTTTTGCGCATGGCAGCGGCAGTGGCCAGAGCCTTTTCTCCTGTCGGGTCAGCATGCAGTATGGCCGCGTTTTCAGGATGTTGCAGAAAATCGTAGACCGCTTCTTCAGTCAACTTCAGATATTCGTCCCGGTCACTTTGGGCCAGGAC
>JBAYTT010000181.1:0-8173 GCA_041675485.1 Pelobacteraceae bacterium
AGAATACCGCGCGGCCACCATGACCGTTTTGCGCCTCGCCTTCCTCTCCGCATTCACTCTGGAGTTTTTTGCCACTGTCGGGACTGCGCTGGTTGCGGTAATAATCGGTTTCAGGCTCCTTTTGGGGAGCCTTTCTCTTGAGGAAGGTCTTTTCGTGTTGCTCATGGCGCCGGAATTCTACCTGCCGCTCCGTAATCTGGGACTCTCGTATCACGCCAGGATGCAGGGGGTGGCTGCTGCAGAACGGGTAGTACCACTATTGAGCAAACCGTTGCCGGAAGGATATTCAGGGACGCTGTTCCCTCCGAGCGGACCTCCTTCAGTACTCTTTGAGGGGGTTTCCTTTCGCTATGGCGGCAACAGGGGAGGGGTGAACGGTGTTGATCTTGATCTGCCGTCTGGCAGTATTACCGCTCTGGTTGGTGAAAGCGGGGCTGGCAAGACGACTCTGGCCCGGCTTCTTGTCGGACTTGCCAGGCCTGAATCAGGACGAATCCTGATCAATGGCCGGGATCTGACCCTTTTCGCTCCGGACTCCTGGAGGTCCAGGCTCGCCTGGGTTCCTCAAACCCCCTATTTTACTTTGGGCACAGTGCGTGAAAATCTCCTCCTGGGGCGCCCGGATGCCGATGAAAACGAGATCAATACGGCTCTCGAAGCTGCTGCTGCCGATCAGTTCATCTGCCGTCTTCCCCATGGTCTTGACACAATACTGGGAGATCGCGGGGCCGGATTGTCCGGAGGCGAGTTGAGGAGGCTTGCTCTTGCCAGAGCTTATTTGTGTCCCGCCACCCTGGTCGTGCTGGACGAACCGACTGCCGGACTTGATCCGGAAAATGAACAATTGGTCTGCAATACCCTGGAAAAACTTGCCCATGGGCGCACGGTGCTGGTTATCAGCCATCGCGAACAGACGCTGTCCCGCGCCGAAAGAGTGGCGGAAATGATCGATGGCCGCATTGACAGGGTTGTCTCCCCGGGTGATTTTCTGGTGCCGCGTAAGGATTCGCGGTGAACCACATTGTTCGCTTTCTGATAATCTCCCGTCGTCAGTGGTTCTGGATGCTGGCCGGGATCGTGCTGGGCGTTGTGGTTATTGTCGCAAACACCATGCTTATGGCAATATCCGGCTGGTTTATTGCCTCCATGGCAGTTGCGGGAGTCAGCGGAGTGCCATTCAACTACTTCTTTCCATCCGCGAGTATCCGCTTTCTCGCCATAGCTCGAACCGTGGGACGCTATGGCGAGAGGCTGGTAACTCACGAGGCGACCTTCAGATTACTCGCGGAATTGCGGGTGTGGTTGTTCAAGCGGTTCGAACCATTAGCTCCGGCTTGCCTGGAACACTACTCGGACGGTGATGTTACCGGCAGGTTGCGCGCCGATGTGGATGCCCTGGAGTCGCTCTATTTGAAAATCATTGCTCCTCTTGCGGTGGGGGCTGTTTCAATAGTTGTCGGGCTTGTTTTCCTCGCCTGGTTCAGCCCTCCATCTGCTGCTGCGATGTTTTTGTTTCTCGTGCTTGCAGGGGTGGGGCTCCCCTTGCTGGTTCGCCGGCTTTCCGAGGATCCTGGCAGGCGCTCCGCGTTACTGGCTGCCGAACTGCGCAACAAGGTGACGGAAGGACTTCAGGGTATTGAAGAACTGATTCTGCTGGGTGCCGTTGAACGACAGGCAGCAGTCGTGGATGGTTTGTCGGCTCAAGTGATCGAGGAACAGGAACGTTTAGGGCGAATTAATGGCCTTTCACTCGGCGGGATGGCACTTTTTGCCGGTTCCGGTGTTGCTGCGGTGCTGTTGACCGCCACCATGCAAGTTGCTTCCCACCAGATGGCTCCGCCAAATCTCGTGATGCTGCTGCTGTTTTCTGCTGCAATTTTTGAAGCTGCCGGCCAGTTGCCCTTGGCTTTACATCTTTTCCCTGCTGCACGGGAGTCTGCTTCCCGCATTTTTGAGCTGGCTGATGCTCCGATACCGGTACCAGACACACCTGTCCCGTGTAACACGCCGGTCGATAATGAAATTTGCTTCAAAAACGTATCAGCTTCGTACCTGCCGGGCAAGCCGGTACTGCACAATATTTCCCTGTCCGTGCCCGCCGGACGCAGCCTGGTGTTGACCGGAACAAGCGGAATCGGCAAAAGCCTCTTGGTAGAAATCCTGCTCCGATTCCGAGATTATGAGGGAAGCGTTACCGTGGGAGGAACAGAACTCCGTGATCTGCCGAAAGAAACGGTAGTCGAAATGATCGCAGCAGTTCCGCAACGGCCTCACCTGTTTAATGGCACTATTCGAGAAAATCTCCTGCTTGGAAATCCCACCGCCGATGAAGAACGTATTGGGGAGGCCCTCAGGGACAGTGGGCTGGATACGTGGGTTACCGGGCTGCCACTTGGTCTGGAAACATTGGTCGGGATTAATGGTTCAGCGGTTTCGGGTGGGGAGGCACGGCGAATTGCTCTTGCACGGGCTCTGCTCAAGGATGCGCCCATACTGCTGTTGGACGAGCCGACAGAAGGGCTGGATGGTGCGACGGAGCGCGCGGTAGTTTCATGTCTGAACAGTCGCAACAGAGGCGCTGGAGGCGTGACCATGCTGGTAATCAGTCATCGTCCCGCCTGTTTGGAACTGGGTGATGCTGTGCTCCGTATGGAACGTGCCTGAAAAATAGTATACAATTTTTATGTTGACTTTTTTTTTGCGCTCATTTAAAGATAAAAAAGCTCTTGTTGGTGTTAAATGTTTGATGGCATCAAAACACGTATGGATAATCCGCCGAACACTCAACCAAAATTTCAAGTACGCTTCAGCCCGCACGATGAATAAAGCGGGACTCAACCCTTTCGTTACCTTTATTGACACTATTAAAAACCACGATAGACTAAAACAAGCATCTATGCCGAGGTACGCCTGCGGTATAAAACTTCACAAGGGGAGGAAGTATGAATGTAGTTACTCTCAGTCAGCTGCAGTTTGCAGCAACCGGAATGTTTCATTGGATATTCGTTCCGCTCACACTCGGGTTGTCCATAATGACAGCCTGGATGGAGACCAAGTACGTTACCACTGGAGACGAGACCTGGCTGCGCATGACCAAATTTTGGGGCAAGCTGTTCCTGATTAACTTTGCTCTTGGTGTTGTCACCGGCATCACCATGGAGTTCCAGTTCGGTCTGAACTGGTCGGAATATTCCCGCTACGTTGGGGATATTTTCGGTGCTCCGCTGGCAATTGAGGCCACATTGGCATTCTTCCTCGAATCCGTGTTTATCGGCGTCTGGATCTTCGGCTGGAACAAAATATCAAAAAAGGCGCACATGGTAACAATCTGGCTTACCGCTGTTGCCACCAATGTTTCCGCCCTCATCATTCTGTTGGCCAATGCCTGGATGCAGAAACCGGTCGGCTATGTCATTCGCAATGGCAGGGCAGAAATGAATGATTTTCTGGCTGTTCTCACCAACGACTATGGCTGGATCAAGTTTATCCATACGTTGCTTTCCGGATACGCTCTGGCTGCTTTTATGATTATGGGTGTTTCCGCCTGGCATCTGTTGAAGAAAAATGAAAACGACTTCTTCGTACGCTCGTTCAAAATGGCAGCGGTATGGGCTTTTGTTGCCACTCTCGGTGTTGCCGTAACGGGCGATATGCACGCTGTCGAAATTGCCGAGCACCAGCCTACAAAATTTGCCGCCATGGAGTCGCAGTGGGAAACAAAGCGTGGTGTTGGCATGAGTCTGTTTCTGCTTCCGGATGTTGCCCGCGAGTGTAACTCTGTTGATAAACTCTGCATACCAAATCTGCTCAGTCTCATGGCTTTTCATGATGCAACCGGAGAAATCAAGGGTCTGAAGTCATTTTCACCGGAACTTCGTCCGCCGGTCCTGCCGACATTTCTCAGTTTCAGGTTAATGACCGGCCTCGGCATGTTTATGCTTCTGTCCAGCCTGATTGCCATTGTTTTGTCGCGCAGACAGAAATTCGTCGAGTACCGCGCGTTCCTGATCCTGATGGTATGTGCCATTCCGGCCCCCTATCTGGCTCAACAGTTGGGTTGGCTTGTAGCGGAACTGGGCCGTCAACCCTGGATTGTCTACGGAGTATTGAAAACATCCGATGCGGTTTCCAAATCGATCACATCCACTCAGGTTATTATGTCGCTGATCGGTTTTACTGTGCTGTATGGCCTGTTGGGAGCAATCGATATCTTCCTGCTGGTTAAATACGCCAAAAAGGGACCGGATAAAGATGTTTCCAATATTATTAATGTTCAGGGGAGGGGATAACTCATGGATATATCCGTATTTCAAATCATTTGGTTCGTGCTGTGGGGAGTTTTGTGGGCAGTATATTTCATGCTGGATGGCTTTGTGTTGGGTACTGGTCTTATGTCAGGCTTTTTGGCAAAGAACGATACTGAAAAACGCGTGTTAATTAATTCAGTCGGCCCGGTGTGGGACGGTAACGAAGTGTGGTTGGTCACGGCTGGCGGCGCAACTTTTGCAGCCTTTCCAACGACCTATGCCCTGATGTTCAGCAATCTTTATTCGGCTTTGATTCTTCTGCTCTTTTCCCTGATTGTTCGCGGCGTTTCTTTCGAATTCAGAGGCAAAATTGATAGCAGCGCATGGAAGAACTCATGGGACACAGCCATTATTGTCTCCAGCTTTCTTCCGGCACTTCTGTTCGGCGTTGCTTTCGGCAATATTTTCAAGGGTATCCCGATGAAAAATGATTTTGCCGCGATCAACTTCAGCTATGACGGTACCCTGATCGGACTTCTCAACCCCTACGGCCTGCTTACCGGCGTGCTTTTTGTATTGCTCTTTGCCGTGCATGGTTCACTGTATGCTGCCATTAAAACGACCGGTGAGCTCAGCAAGCGCGGTGAAAGCCTGGCCAACAAACTATGGGTGCCACTCCTGGTTGTCGCTGTGGCATTTCTTGGCTATACTTACCCGGCTACGAAACTGTATGACAACTTTTTCAAGGCACCTGTTTTGTTGATCGTTCCGCTCATTGCAGTTGTTTCCCTGTTATTGGTCAAGCTCTTTATCGTCAAAGGCTCCTGCCATAAGGCTTTCCTCTTTTCGTGCCTGACCATAGTTTTTGTGGTTTTTACCGGTGTGACCGGATTGTTTCCCAATCTGATCCCCTCCAGTATTGATCCTGCATCCAACCTGACAATTTTTAACTCTTCTTCGAGTCTGGTGACACTCCAGATCATGACCGTGGTAGCAGCGATCTGCGTTCCGACCGTTATTTGCTATAAAATCTGGGTGTATCGACTTTTCAGGGCGAGGGTAACCAACGAAGATGTTCTGGACAACCCCGAGGCGTATTAACGGTATACCGAACCTACTATTACCTGTTTGTTTTTGAAGTCATCCCCGGCAGTTGCGGGGATGACTTTTTTTATTCTTCTCCGATCTCTATTGGTTCATAAAACCTTATTTTCATTAAAAAAACTATCTTCAGACAGAGAAGACAGTTCTTTTATGATGAACCGTTAGATTTCTATTGTTCATTAGAAAACTTCCAGTTACCGTTTGCTGCAAACAATTCCGGGAGAGTGTGCCGATGATTAAAAAATTTGTTTCAGGTATTTCAACCACCATGGGAATCAACCTGTCAAAGGTATCACTTGTAGATGGCCAATCCTTGGGATGTATTGATGTTCAACTTCTGAATATGTCCTCTAAAGGGCAAGTGGTGAGTGCTTTAATATTCCAGGCAGACATTGAAAATCTGAAAAACGGAGTTGGCTGCGATAGCTTGGAGGTTAGATTGCGGGCATCTTTGTCACGCCTTCAAATGTTGCTTGACGCTTGACAGCTGTTGCGTGATTGGCATTTATGATATCGCGAGGGGGGACCAATGATTACTGAATACGCTGCAGAAGTTGCAACACGGATGGGCATGAAGCTGTCTAAGGTCTCTCTTATCGAAGGCAGGACGGTTGGGTGTCTTGATACTCACTCACTCATGATGTCTTCAAATGGGTGCAATGTCAGTACTATAATTTATCAGGCTGATCTTGAAAAACTGGAAAATCGAATTGAATGTGATCGACTCGAGTTAAGGATTCAACAAGCCCTGACTCGCCTTCAATTTATGCTTGAACTTTAATTGCCTTACCCTGTTTTGGATGAGATGACATTTTTAGATTGCTCAGTGCTACAGATTTCTTTCCGCGTTGCAAGATCAAATACCTACCGGATTCCCACACAAATACTTCAAACCGTTTTTAGCATTTTCCCGATCGTGTATAATCTCTCACAATAAAGACCATGAAGGTTGCGGCAGGTAAACAATTGTAAAAGACAGGCAATAATGCTATGTAGGAAGGTAATATTTCTGGAAAGAACCAGAGAACATGGTCTGTAAAGTAAATCTATTAAATTAAAGTGTTGCGGCGGTTTGCGATACTTTGAAATTGAATGCCGCACTACAATATAATTTATTCAGGAGGGCATCCGAATGGCCGCCATTTCATTCGAAGAGATCATGTTTACCATTATGTCGGCTACCCAGGACACGTTTAAAAGTTATATGAATATTGACCTGCTGGCCGGTAAAGTCGAAAAAAAAGTTGATCCGGTTGATTCGGATGTGACTGGAATCGTAGGGATTGCCGGAGACCGCGTCGGATACATTATTATCGCTACCGACAAATTGAGTGCGCAGCATGTTGCCAAAGAACTGCTGATGGTCGATGAGGCTGATGAAGAGTGCATCCGGGATGCCATGGGCGAGTTGGCAAACAATATTGCCGGGGTATTTAAGACCAAATATCATGAACAGTACGGCAGTGTTGCACTTGGTCTGCCGTTGGTGGTGTCGGGGCAACTGCGAGCCATTTCGGAGCCTCCTGATGCTGCTGAGACAGCGAGCATCAATGTGCAGTGCAAAGGGGTGACAATTCCTTTCAAGACTGCTGATGGCTCAATTTCTATTACTGTCATGGTGTATATGTGATTCTACGTTGCGTCTCAGTACGGGGAAATCAACACCATGAATGAACTTCTGGATCGGTATGGTGCGTTGCTGGGAGAAGTGGATACCTGGTTTCAACGCTGTCTTGAACTGCACCCTGACCTGATTGCGTGCCGTACTGGCTGTTCAGCATGCTGTCGGGGGCTGTTCGATATAACGTTGCTCGATGCATCCTACCTCAAACGTGGCTTTGACCGCCTTGCCGAACCGCCGAAAACTGAGTTGGTGGAGAAGGCCACCCGGCGTCTGGAACTGTTGTCACGGGTGAATCCGGCGTTTGAAGAACCATGGTTGTTGAACGGAATTCCCGAGGCCGATTGGGATGCGCTTATGCCGGAAGAGGATGAAACTCCCTGCCTGCTGCTGTCGGATGCAGGGGAGTGTCTGGCCTATGATTATCGGCCGATGACCTGCCGTCTTAACGGCATTCCTTTGATTGATATTTCCGGGGAAGAAATGTTCGATGAGTGGTGTACGTTGAATTTTGTTGAAGTAGACCCGCGGCGTCTCGCTGATCTGCGTTTCGGTTTCGCGGAATTATTTACCCGGGAGTTGCTTCTGTTTCATGAGTTTGCCCGTTGCCTGACCGGGACTGCACGAAATGAGGTTGATCTGTTTATTCCTGCGGCAATCGTTATGGATTATAACAAAATTGTACCGGCAGTGCTGGCAATGAATCGCTAATCGACTGCAACAACGAAGTTGCCGGGGAAGCCCTTGCGTTCAAACGATTCCTGGGCCGATTGTGCTGCCCGCAAAGAAGAGTAGTGTCCCAAACGAACCCGATAGAACATGCTTCCCTGTACAATTGCTTCCTGTACGTCCGCCGAGCCGTATTTTATTTTCAGCTCATCCGCATAGCGATATGCATTCGACCTGTTTTTAAGTGCGGCAACCTGGAGGGCGAATTTCCCATTGTCGTAACTGACCGGAGTACGGTACTCAGGTTCCCCGCTTTTATTGTCAATTTTGTACCCGAGAGCAGTTATTTTGACAGCAGCAACTCCTTCCTGAATCATATCCAGCCTGCGTGCGGCCCCTTCCGAAAGATCTATGATGCGTTCTCGAACAAACGGGCCGCGATCATTTATGCGCACGATGATTTCCTTACCGCTACGCTTGTGGCGTACTTTAACATATACGCCGAGCGGCAGCGTTTTGTGGGCGGCGGTCA
>JBAYTT010000182.1:0-8161 GCA_041675485.1 Pelobacteraceae bacterium
AGATTCTTTCGTCAATCCCCATCCGGTACCCAGCAGAAGGAGATACGGCTGATCTGACTCCTGAATGAGTCTCCTGAATTTCATCAGCGTTATCGAACCGGTGCGCAGTGCAGCGCCGGTGATCGCAATTTTGACCGGTTTTACGAACCCGCTTTGAAAGTCTGCCAGCGCAGATGCTATCGACGGAGTCACCCTGACAATGTCGAGTGCCTGTTTACGATCAGGGTTATAGTGTGCTCCCCACCCCTCCTGCCAGTGACCGCTTATTCGTTCAGCAAGTTTTCGCTGCTCCTCGGAAGGGGTCACAATATAAAAGCGGTCCAGTCCGAACGTCTTTGATGAGCGGGCGATGTCATGCTGATCAAGGTTTGTCAAAGCAGAGGTGACAACCTCGTGGTGCTTGTTATAAACCGGATAATGAACAAGCGCGATGGCCAGGTTGTTACATGTCACCGGCTTCCTCCTGCTCAATCTCCGCCAATAACTTCCGGTCCTCCCGAGTCAAAGTGGCATGTGAGAGCAAATCGCGTCGTAGGGACCTGGTCTTGCGTAGCGACTCTTTTCGTCGCCATTTTCTGATCAGTTCATGATTCCCTGAAAGCAGAGTCTCTGGAACCGTCAAACCTTTAAATACGTGCGGACGAGTATAGTGGGGATATTCAAGCAGCCCATCACCAAAAGAATCTGTTTCAGCCGACTCACTGCTGCCAAGTGCTCCGGGAATCAGCCGAGTTACAGAGTCGACAATCGCCATTGAGGCAATTTCGCCGCCTGAGAGGACAAAATCACCGAGTGAAATGTCATCCTCGGCGTAAATCGAACGGATCCTCTCGTCGATGCCCTCATAACGACCGCATACAATAATCAGCCCCGGTCGTTCTGAAAGCTCACGAGCAATGCTGTGCGTGAGTTGTCGTCCGTGGGGCGAGGTCAGTACGACTGTTGACTCAGGTTGCAGTGCCTTTACGAACTCAATACACGCCGATAGAGGCTCAGCTTTCATGACCATTCCCGCGCCACCGCCATAGGGTGAATCATCTGCGGTCTGATGGCGATCGATTGCCCAGTCACGGATGTTATGAAGCGAAATGTCAATGAGCTGTTTTTCTTTAGCCCGTTTGATTATGCTTTCATCAAAAGGGCCGGAAAACATCCCGGGAAACAGGGTCAGGATGTCAAATTTCATAGATCCAGCAAGCCGTCAAGCGGGGTAATAATCATTTTTTTCCCCGCAATGTCAATGTGAGCAATTACATCAGCAATAGCCGGGATGAGATACTCTTTGGAACTGCCGCGTACTACGTAGATATCGCTGCTGCCGGTTTCAAAAATATCAACAAGTGTACCCAGTTCGACCCCCTGATCGGTGTGGACGGTAAGTCCGATCAAGTCGCGCCAATAGTATTCATCTTCATCCGGAACCGGCAGTTGCCCCCACTTCAGGCAAATTTCCGACCCGGTTAGTGACAGAACCTGATTTATGTCAGAAAAACCTGCAAGACCTAAAATGAAGCCGCCGGCATGGGCAGAAACACTCTTTATGACATATTCGCGGAGTGAACCGTCTTTCCCTTTCAGGAAAGCGGTTTCCGCAGACTGCAAGCTGTCTATATTACCGGAATAGGAGTAAACCTTTAAAAGTCCCTTAATTCCGTGAGTACCGATAATCTTGCCTACCGGCACCAATTCATCCTGATTTGTCATTTATTCTACAATCTTTAGGATTGCCTTCTTGTTGTCTTTTGTAGAAACAGCATTAAGAATCGTCCGAATCGCTTTTGCGGTTCGTCCTTCCTTGCCGATGATTCGTCCCATGTCATCCTTGGCGACAGTCAAACTGATAACCAGAGTACCATCTTCTGTCTCCTCGGTTGCATTTACTTGAGTCGGGTCATCAACCAGTGCCTTTGCAATGCTTTCAACAAGAGTCTTCATGGCGGTATCCTCTGCTGTTCATATAGAGTGACCGGCGGACCGGAAGAACTGGATACGTTAAGCGGTCGCTGCAGGTGCCTTGTCAAGAAGTCCGGCATTTTTCAGAAGCTGACGAACAGTATCGGTCGGTTGGGCACCCTTGCTGAGCCAGTCAGCTGCTCTTTCTGTCTTCAGTTTAACAACGGCAGGGTTCTTGGTCGGGTCGTATGTACCAACATTTTCGATGAAGCTGCCATCTCTGCGGCTGCGCTCGTCGGCAACAACGATCTGGTAAAAAGGTCTTTTTTTAGCGCCTGCGCGTGCAAGCCTGATTTTTGTAGCCATTGGTGTTTCCTCCTGATTTTGTACTTCTGGATAGTATTTTGTGAATATGGTTATACATAGAGTTAACGGAACGGCATCATTCCTTTTCCAAGTCCTCCAAGTCCTCCCATTCCTTTGAGAAGGCCTTTTGGACCCATCTTCTGCATCATCTTCATCATTTTCTGAGCTTCAGTAAAGCGCTTAAGCAGCAGATTGACTTCCTGTACCGTGGTGCCGCTCCCTTTGGATATCCGGAGACGGCGACTACCGTTTATCATGCTGTGGTTGGCCCGCTCATCAGGCGTCATTGAGCGGATAATTGCCTCAATCCGTTTGATCTCATTTTCACTAGGCTGGGCGCCCTTCATCTGCTTCATCATCTTGCCCATACCCGGAATCATTCCCATGATCGATTCCATTGAGCCCAGTTTTTTAATCTGTTGCATCTGAGCAAGGAAATCTTCCAGATCAAACTGATTTTTCTTCAGCTTTTGCTGAAGAAGGGTTGTTTCTTTATCATCAAAAAGTGTCTGCGCCTTTTCGACCAGGGTAAGAACATCACCCATACCGAGAATACGTGAGACAAGACGGTCGGCATGGAATACCTCCAGCGCGTCCAGTTTTTCGCCAAGGCCGACAAATTTTATCGGTTTGCCGGTAACCGCTTTGATGGAAAGAGCGGCGCCACCTTTTGCATCGCCGTCCAATTTGGACAGGACAACGCCACTGATCTCAAGCCGGTCATTAAAACCACTTGCGATAGCGACAGCTTCCTGACCGGTCATGGCATCAGCTACAAACAATATTTCACGAGGCTGGACAGCTTCATTAATCTCGTGCAACTCGTTCATCAGAAAATCATCAATCTGGTGACGTCCTGCGGTATCGAGAATAACCGTATCGTAGCCGTTCAGTTCAGCAAACTTCATGGCATTGACACATATATCAAGCGGTTTCTGGTCTGCGGTTGAAGCGAAGACCTCAAGGTCGAGCTGGCGACCAACCGTTTTCAGCTGTTCAATGGCGGCTGGACGGTACACGTCAGCAGGCACCAACAGTGGCCGGCGTTTCTGCTTCTTGAGCAGATTGCCGAGCTTGCCGCATGTTGTTGTCTTGCCGGCTCCCTGCAGTCCAACCATCATTATGGCTACGGGAGGTTTCGCAGCGAGATCGAGGGAATTGTCTTCTCCTCCACCCATGATTGCAACCAGCTCGTCATGGACAATTCTGATGACTTGCTGCCCCGGCGATAGACTCGTCAGGACTTCGGTGCCAACTGCCTTGCTTCGAACGTTTTCTACAAAATCCTTGACAACCTTGAAGTTGACATCTGCTTCCAGGAGAGCCAGACGAACTTCGCGCAACGCTTCCTTGATGTTCTCCTCGGTCATTACTCCTTGACCGCGAAGCTTTTTAAAAACTGATTCCAGTTTGTCGGATAAGCTGTCAAACATCGTAGGTATGCTGCTCCGGCACAGAGTTATTCCAAAAGGGGGTCACTATAAGGTGTGCTGTCAATTCTGTCAAGAACTATTTGTTTTTAAAGCTGTATTGGGCCTGCTGCGGGAGGGGTTTTCTCGCTCATTGTCAGTATGCTGCGTGAAGCAACTCGGGTGGGTGCGTCAGGTGAAAGAGTTGATGTAATTGCCTCATTCCCCAATGCGTTCATTGCTCCAGATGGGCTCATAGTGCGTACTGCTGTCTTTCCGGTAAATTGCAGCCGGCAATAGCTTTTCAGAGGTGAGCGCCTGCAGAACAGCGTCATAAAGATCACTGTCATAGCGAATCGCCAGGCCGCAATCCGTTGAAAGAGCTCGGGGAGCGGGTATGAGCAGAATCGCGAGTCCGCACCTTTTGAGAACGCTTTCAGCTTTCATGACACGATGCGCAGAGTTGAATACCGCAAGTAGCTGGCCATTTTGAATCACTGTCTTGATCTCCCGTTATTTGAGCTGCCTATTCAGGCGCCAATGTAAAGCTAATTGACAAAAATCGTGCGAGTTCCTACTATGCCCGGAAAGGAGCAGTACATGCAAGGTTCAATTCTCATCATCTGGCTGGTTGTTCAGTCATTGATCATCAGCATTCCGTTCGGCTATATTCGTCAAAATTATTCCAAATATTCCTTCATGTGGTTCCTTCTGATTCATTTGCCGATTCCATTTATCATGTATCTACGGATAAAAGCAGGACTAAGTTGGCATTTTATTCCTCTGACACTGGGCGGTTCCGTTGCCGGACAAATAATTGGCGGTGCCCTAAGCAGGCGGAGAAAACAAAATGACAAAACGTCCTAGGATGCCTTTTCCTCGGCCACTGTCGGGGGTAGTACAGGAGAGTCTGGTTGGCCTCGGTTTGGCCGACCGATTACGAGAAGCAGAAATCTGGCGTATCTGGCCGGAGGTTGTTGGGCAAACGCTCGCTTGCCGGGCACAGCCGGTTCGAATTATCAATGGCATATTGACCGTGGCGGTGTCAAGCGCACCGTGGATGCAGGAGCTCCGTTTCATGACCGATATGATGAAACAAAAGCTCAATGCCGGTCTCGGTGCTGAGGTAGTCCGCGAAATCATGCTTAAAGCGGGCAGGATTGACGCTCCACCCGCTGAAGAAGCGGAAGAGGCCGTGACATCACGGCCTCTGTCCCCTTCTCAGCAGGCTCTGATCGAAGATCAGGCTGCACGTATTGAAGATCCAGAAACCCGGCAGGTATTTATCGAACTGATGCAGGTTAGCATGGAACAGCAACGCTGATCAGGATCGCGTCAACTGCCGGTACTTGATGCGATGAGGAATATCAGCGGCAGATCCCAAACGCTTTTTTCGGTCCTCTTCGTACTCCGAATAATTTCCTTCAAACCAGACGACCTTCGACTCACCCTCAAACGCCAGAATATGGGTGGCTATGCGATCCAGAAACCAGCGGTCATGGCTGATGACGACCGCGCACCCAGCAAAATTTTCCAGAGCTTCTTCCAGCGCCCTCATGGTGTTGACATCCAGATCGTTGGTCGGTTCATCCAGCAGGATGACATTGGCGCCGCTCTTTAGCATCCTGGCAAGGTGCACCCGGTTGCGCTCGCCGCCGGAAAGTGTGCCGACTTTTTTCTGCTGATCGCTCCCGGAGAAGTTAAAGCGGGAAACGTAGGCACGGGAATTAACCAGTACCTTGCCCAACTGGATAGCCTCCTGCCCTTCGGAAATTTCCTCCCAGATGCTCTTGTTCGGATCAAGGGCATCGCGGCTCTGGTCCACATAGGCCAGCTGTACCGTGTCCCCGATGCGGAACGAACCGGAATCGGCCTGTTCCTGCCCCGTGATCAT
The DNA here is from genome assembly GCA_041675485.1 of Pelobacteraceae bacterium. Taxonomy (GTDB): domain Bacteria; phylum Desulfobacterota; class Desulfuromonadia; order Geobacterales; family Pseudopelobacteraceae; genus JACRCG01. Next base: position 5,563 of record JBAYTT010000182.1, read on the forward strand.
GCGGAAGAGGGTGGTCTTGCCGGCGCCGTTCGGGCCGATGATGCCGACTATGCCTCCGCGCGGCAGCCGGAACGTCATCCCTTCGACCAGAAGCCGGTCGCCGTAGGCCTTGGCAACATTATCGGCTTCAATGACGATGTCTCCCAGGCGGGGACCGGGCGGTAGATAGATTTCAAGTTCACGGGCATGTTTTTCGCTCTCCTGGGCAACCAGATCCTCATACGCGCTGATTCGTGCCTGAGATTTGGCATGCCGTCCCTTGGGAGACATTTTGATCCATTCCAGTTCGCGCTGAAGGGTTTTCTGACGGTCAGTCTCTTGTTTTTCTTCCACAGCCAGACGATTCTGTTTCTGTTCCAGCCAGGATGAATAGTTCCCTTTCCAGGGAATTCCCTCACCGCGATCCAGTTCCAGTATCCAGCCGGCAACGTTGTCCAGGAAGTAGCGATCATGGGTCACCGCGATAACCGTGCCGGGATAGCTGTGCAGATGATGCTCCAGCCAGGCAACCGTTTCGGCATCCAGGTGGTTGGTCGGCTCATCCAGCAGCAGGATATCCGGTTTTTTCAGCAGCAGGCGGCATAAGGCAACCCGGCGTTTTTCACCACCGGAAAGCACTTTCACCGAAGTCTCTCCATCCGGGCAGCGGAGGGCGTCCATGGCCATTTCCAGTCGCGAATCCAGATCCCAGGCATCGATATGATCCAGTTTTTCCTGGAGGAGTGCCTGACGGTCGCACAATTTTTCAAAATTGGCATCAGGTTCGGAAAATTTGTCGGTAATAGCGTTGAATTCTGCCAGCAGGTCAACTGTTTCCTGAACCCCCTCCTCGACCACTTGACGAACGGTTTTTGTCTCATCAAGCCGTGGTTCCTGCTCCAGATAACCGACGGTATACCCTTGCGACAGTACAGCCTGGCCGTTGAACTCCTTGTCTACTCCGGCCATTATCCTGAGCAGGGATGATTTTCCGGAACCATTCAAGCCAAGGACGCCAATCTTGGCGCCGTAGAAATACGATAGAGAAATGTCCTTGATAACCGGTTTTTTGTCATAGAACTTGCTGACGCGCATCATCGAATAAATAATCTTGTTTGGTTCAATTGCCATGTTTCCTCCGACCAGATTAACGGACTTACGTGCAATTCTTTTACACGTTGGGTGCTGCAGAAGTCAACCGCTTTGGATAGTGGTGAGATGAGCAATTGCTTGACAAAGAAGACTGATCTGGTACTGTTTAGTCATAACTTCAATCAAGGGGGTGCTGTCATGAGTATAAATATTCAGGAAGCTGTTAAACGTTCGATTCAGACCGAAAAAAATGCGATGAATTTTTACCAGATGGGTTCCAAAAAGATGAGCAATCTGGATGCAAAGAGAACCTTTGAATTGCTTGCCAGAGAGGAACGTGAGCATGCTTCTCATTTTTACAAAATTTATACAGGAAGCGATATCCCTTCTCTTGATCTGTTTCTTGACTCTTCTCCTGACAACGAGTCGAGTTGGATTTCAACCATTTCCCGCTTGATTTCGGCTGATTTCAGCGAGCAAAAAGCACTTGAGTTGGCCATGGAACGGGAAAAAAATCTTGAAGAAGCACTGCTGGAAACCGCCTCACTGATTGAAAGCCCCGAGATCAAGGCCGTATATGAGTTGAACGCCAGGGAAACCCACCATCACTATGAACTTATCGAGTCGGAATACGCCCGCTTGATGGGTATGGTTCATGAAACGGATATTGATACATTTGTACGTGAGTAATTGATCTGTTCCTGTTATATAACCATCAAGGGCGCCTAGAGCGCCCTTGCCATATAATCTCACCGGCTCAGGGATAAAGGATAATATATGATTGCAGCTTCTTCGGGACTGTCCATTCTGGTTCTTGGTATCGGGAATCTTGTCATGAGCGACGATGCTGTTGGAGTGCTTGTTGCCCAGCGGCTTCAGAAAGAGTACCGGTTTGCAGATAACGTCGAGATCATGGATGGGGGGACGCTTGGGCTGGATTTGCTGCCGAAGCTGGAGAATATTTCGAACCTTATTATGATCGATGCGGTTGAAACGGGCAAAGCTGCTGGCACCTGTGTCCGGCTAAGCGGACAGGAGTTGCCGATTGCCCTTCAGACCAAAGTGTCTCCTCATCAGATGGGACTCAAGGATTTACTGGCGGTATCTGAGCTTATGGGGCATTCACCGAAGGAAATGGTTCTGATCGGGGTGCAGCCGGGCTCTATTGAGATGGAAGTTGGACTGACACCGGACGTTGAGGCGCAGCTTGATACTCTTGTAGGCAATGTATTGCTTGAGCTTTCTAATTGGGGAGTGGTTGCTAGACCAGCCTAAGACAGTTTCTTTATCATTTCCAGAACATTCCGGTTGTCAGATCGTGTGTATTTTACCGTATCCATCAGTGATCTGATTATGAATATACCGCGACCTTTGTCTTCCATTCCGTTGCAAGTAAAACAGGGGCTTGGCACGGCATCCAGATCAAAGCCGACGCCGTTGTCGAAGATACGAACCACCAGATTTTTGTTTGAGACGTTAATCCGGATTTGAATATCCATCTCCGGTTCGGCGTTTTTTGCGTGTTTTA
>JBAYTT010000183.1:0-8099 GCA_041675485.1 Pelobacteraceae bacterium
CATGCAGTCCGGCCCTGTTGACCAGAGCCCGGTCGTAGAGATGCAGCACGAACACCGGGACGTCCGGCGATGCGGCGTTGATCTCATCCAGGGTCGGCATGCGCTTTTCCGCAAACTGGAATTCGGTCCAGCCCCCCACAACCCGCACCCATTGCGGGGCCGGGGTAGCCAGCGCCTGTTCCTTGAGCATCCGCAGTGCGATGGCCAGTGACGGCACGCCGTCCCAGCGCAGCTCCATGTTGTAGTTCAGGCCGCCACGGATGACATGAATGTGGGAATCGTTCAGGCCGGGAATCACGGTGCCCCCCTTCAGGTCGATGATTTTTGTTTGCGCGCCGGCCCGTTTCAGGACTGTCCGCTCATCTCCCGTCTCCAGGATTCGGCCTTCACCGATGGCAACCGCGGATACTTCCGGCATCAGCGGGTCGAGTGTTGCAATTCTGCCGTTATGTACAATAAGTTCTGCTGTTTTCATTTTGAATTACCTCCCAACGGTGCGCTGCTTCAGCAACGGGCTGAACAGCTTCACCAGTAAGGGCATGACTACCCAGGTCAGCACGCACACGATGCCGATCGAAACGACCAGCGCCTGCAGAATCGGCGGCAGGGTGCCAATCAGGGGAGCCGCTGCATTAGACACGAGGATACTGACCGGCCAGACCCCCAGAACCGTTACGATTGCCATCTTCCAGCGGGGAGGAGCCTGTGCATCATCCGTTTCGAACCAGTACTCCAAGCCCCTCTCCACGTGGTATGTCGGCTGCTCTTCCCGGAACTGCTCGGCCTTTTCCAGAAATTCCCGCCGTACGTCCGAGTCCATCCAGGCCTTCAGATGCTCGTCGGTGTCGAACCTGAAGACGATCACATACTCCGACCCGTTGTCAGCGGGATGCACCACGTTGAGACCGAGATGTCCGGGAAATTTGAGGGCTGCCGCGGAAACTGCCCGGAACCAGGCGTCGAATTCCTGCTCGTGTCCTTGCCGGACATGCCAGGTGACAACCACCGTCACCTGGCCGCTTTCAATCCGGGCCACTTTCATTTGTCAGTGCCCTGCTGCTCCGGCGCGACTGGCAGAAGCGCCATGCACCATGGTGTAGGCATATTCGACACCCTGGCCGTAGGCGCCGCCGAGTTCTTTAACCACGGCGAGTACGTCGTTGTAGGTATCCTTGCGGGCCCAGTCGCGCTGATACTCAAGCAGCACCTGCAATGCGGTGACCGGCACCGCACCTGCCTGCTCGATCCGCCGCATGGCGGCATTATGGGCCGCGACACTGGTGCCGCCGGAGGCGTCTTCGACGGCATAGACTTCATAACCGGCCTTGAGCGCCTCTAAAGCCGGGAATGTCAGACAGACCTCGGTCCAGAGGGCAGCCATTACCAGTTTCTTGCGGCCGGTGGCGACGACGGCCTCAACAAACTTGGCATCTTCCCAGGAGTTCATGCTGCTCCGTTCAACCGGCTCCTGATCAGGGAAGATATCCAGAATCTGCGGCCACATGTTGCCGGAAAAACCTTTCGTCTCCACGGTAGTCAGGATTGTCGGAACATTGAAAATTTTAGCTGCCTTGGCGAGAAGGATCACGTTGTTGAACAGCGTCTGACGATCGATATTGGCGACCCCAAACGTCATCTGCGGTTGAAAGTCGATCAGTATGAGAGCGCTGTTCTGCGGGTTCAATAGTTCGGTTTTCATTGCGAACCTCCAAAAAGGATCATTATTGTCTTCTATGTTTCAACCATAAACCTCCCCCTTTAAAATTTCAAGCCGACAGTCTGGTAAAGGATCTACGCAGCCAAAAGGGGACAGGCTGCTTTATTAAAAAGCTGCCTGTCCCCTTTTACATTCCCAACCCGCCGCATTTGGCGGCCTCGCTAAAAACTGCGGATAATTGTGACGGTTTTTTCTGCACACTGAATTCACCTCCAATAATACCGAACAATACCAATGCGTTATTCCCGAACAAGCCAAATCTTGTCTTGGTACGATAGTTGTAATATTCGGCTGTAGTATTCATCTGTGTCGGAATCCGCCCGACGAAATACAAAGGAGGCAGTTCCAATGGTATCACGGACAATCACTCTGTTGCTGACGATGCTTCTGCTGGTGAGCTCACTGGCCTCCGCTGAAATATACAGGTGGGAAGATGCAAACGGCGTTAACTTCACGGATGATTCATCCGCCGTGCCGGAGAAGTTTCGTGAAAAGTTCTTTGCAGAGGCAGATGCCCGGCCTGAAGTCACTACTCCCCCGGCCAAGGCCGAGATGTATCGACAGAATACCCCTGATGCTTATCAGGAAAGTAAAGCCGCAGTTCGAACGGCTAATCAGGATCAAAAGAAAAATGCTGCTGAGGCGACCAGGCAGAAACAACTAAACAGGGAGAGCTTTCAGAAAACATTACAATCGCTGGTATTTTATATAGTAATAGTGGTAACGCTGGGGGGAATCCTGTTTGTAATCTGGATGGTAAACATTGCAGACATAATTAGAAGCGAGTTTATAACACCATCGATTAAAACAGTCTGGCTGCTGCTGGTACTTCTATTGCCATTGATTGGCATGCTGCCTTATATGATTCTGGGATCGAATTATAAGGCATGTCCTATTTGATGTGCGTCATCATTGTCTTCATGGCCTTATCTCGACCTTCGTGCCATTTGGCGCCAACGTGTCAATTTCCTCTATTTCTTCATCCGTAACGGCAATACACCCTTTCGTCCAGTCAACCTCTGAATGAAGATCACCAACCCACGAAAAACCATTCTTGATTCCGTGAATCATGATGTCTCCGCCCGGGGAAACACCACGTTGATTTGCAAGCTTTCTGTCCTTCTCGTTTGGATAGGAAACATGAAGAGATCGGTGATAACGGCTGTTCCTGTTTCTAGAATCGATAACGTAGGATCCCTCAGGAGTCTTGTTATCACCCTGCCTTTCTTTTGGACCATTCGGGTTTCCCCCCAAGGCTATCTGGTAGGTTTTGAGTACCTTCCCCCTTGAGATCAACGTCAATCGTCGTTCTTTCTTTTCTATCAGAATCCTGTCTACCGGCCCCTTTTGGAGTGCAAAAATCTCCTTTTTCAGAGCAACAATCTCATTCTCTTTGCTCTTAACCTCTTGTTCGAGCACATCAATCTTTTTTTGCCGGGTAACTATCTCATTTCCTCTGCCTTGAACCTCTTGCCGGAGCGCTTCAATCTGTGCCTGTTGCGCAGTAATAGTCTTATCTTTGGCAATGACATTGTTGATATTAAACAGCATCAACTCACTGTCCTTCCTGTAACCACTCCCCGGATAATCCTTTATGAGTTTTCGAAAACATTCCAGAGATTTCCGGTAATCTTTCTGCTCATTTCCGGGATACGCATAAATAATACCCATCTCGAAAAGAACCCTGTCTCCAGCCACGGGCTCCTTTTCAATAATCTGCTGATATTTGCCCAGAGAGGCAGTGTAGTTTCCCTGGCTGAAAAAATCATTTGCTTCCTTAAAGGCTGACTTGGCCTGAAATCCATCATTAAAGTGACTGCACCCGCATATCATCATAGGCGCCAGTAAAATGCAGACAAAGAATACGTTTGATAATCGCAGAACCATCCCTATTCCTTTTCCCGAGAAATCCAAAACTTTTTCCGAACGGTTAACAGAAGGAAGCGGCAGAGTATCAAACCCTGCCACTTCCTTTCCGGGGCACTACAGATAAATCTGATAATTCCCCATAAAACCGGCTTACTTCCTCATTGATTTGCGGAAAACGTTGTCAGCTTTCTGCGCCTTTTCATCTGCGACCAGCGCTTTTTCATCTGCGATCTTTGCTTTTTCATCGGCAATCTTCGCCCGTTCCTCTGCCATCTTCAGAGCTGCTTCTGCCCGGGTTGCGGCAGCCTCTGCCTTTACCGTGGCCGCATCAGCTGCAGCCTTGGCAGCCTGCGCATCCTGCGCTGCCTGATCAGCCTTCGCGCCAGTCATCATCTGCTGTGACTGAACTTTCTCAAGGTCACCTGTTGTTGCACAACCGCCCAAAGCACCAACAAGAACAAGCATCATTGAGATCACTAAAAGATTCCTCTTCATCGTTATCACCTCCTTTCTTGACTATCTCTTCTTGACAGGTTCAATCAACCTTCCGTCAATTTCCAAATCGATTTTCAAGCGTTTGATTGCATCTCTGGCCTCTTTGATGTCATTAAAAGGGCCGGCGACAACACGGTAGCCTGCATCCTTTGATATCACCCTTGCCGGTATTTGCGGCCCCTGGTGGTTGATAATGGCGGAAAGCCTCACAGCGTCAATCTCGTCACTCACATCGGCAGCCAAAACAGACCACGCATCTGTTTTCAGTTCCGGTATTTTCGGTCTGCCATATAATTCGCCCGGATGCGTGACTTCCAAGGGTTCCGCAATTCCTTTCCCACTTCCTTGCCTGATCTCGAATACGGGGACAGGAATCCCGCGGGCCTCTGCCAATACTTTCTTGACTTTACTCCAGTCAAGCGTTCGACCTGATTCCTTTTCATGGGATCTCAATTTTGCATATATCTTGTCAAACTCGGCACTGTCCAGGTTTTCCAGGGTCGCATGGACCTCCAGGTAAACCACTCCATTGCTTTGCCCCAGGAGATATGGCTGGTTAACCATGCTTACAGCTGTTTTAGCCGGAGTATTCTCATAGAGCTTTTTTACGTTTTCCGGATAAAGTCTTATGCAGCCATTGGTGGCCCTGAGACCAATGCTGGCCGGTTTATTTGTGCCATGTATCAAATAACTCGGCGCACTTAAATAGAGCGCGTATTCTCCCAACGGATTTTGAGGCCCCGGAGGCACTGACGCGGGCAGTGGATCTCCCTTTTTCAGATGATCCCTGGCAATTGAGGTCGGCACATGCCAGGTCGGCCGGTATACCTTGCGCTCCACACGCATCAGACCTCTGGGCGATGGGCGTTCTTCGGTACCGACACCTGCCGGGTAGGTCAATACCGCCAGTGACTCACCATTTCCCTTAAATTGAAAAAGCCTCATTGCGGCCAAGTTGATCACGATACCTTTTCTTGGAGCGTCCGGCAGAATAAAACTTAAGGGCAACGTGATACGTTCCCCGCCCTCAGGCGCCCATATATCCACCCCCGGATTAGCTGCACTGACGCCATTGAGCCCCAGACTGAAGTGCCGTGCAATATCCGGTAGCGTATCCCCCTTTTCAAGAGTGACGAACCTCAAACGACCGATAACATCATCTCCTTTTGCAATAGAAAACGCATTTCGCTCGAAGTTTTCTTCCACATACCTTGGAACAATCTGCTCTTCCTCATGAGCTCTTGTCATTGCAGTACATCCCTGGAGAGACAAGATTGCGGCAAATAGTGCTATTAGACGAAACGTATTGGATAATGATAACAGCTCAATAATTCTGCACATGGGTAAAGAAGGTCCTTTCCCTTAACCTGCTACGAATGGGTACAAAAAAAGCCGGGACCGAATATCAACTGGATATTTCGGCGACCCGGCTATCTCTATGAGACCCGTAGGCTTTCCGTCCCATTCTCGCGAATGGTTTAGTATTATCGTCTAACCAATGTCTTCATTGCCGCAGGTACGAAGGCACAAAAAAGGGTCGCCAAATATCTGCTGGATATTTCGGCGACCCGGCTATCTCAATGAGACCCTGTAGGCTTTCCGTCCCATTCTCGCGAATGGTTTAGTATTATCGTGTACCCAATGTCTCGAACGGTGCTTTGTACGCGGGCATCTTACCCCAACGGGGAATCTTGTCAAGAAAATAGAGTCCCTTGCGGGATCAGGCCTCCAAGCAGATTACACTGACCAACATACCGCTAGCCCCCCCAAACTCAGGTCAGGTACGGTGACCCGGCCATCTCCACATGGGTCAGGAACAGCCGTGTATCAAATTCCAGCTGGCCGTAGGCTGGTTCCATATATTCACAGAGCTGGTAGAAAGCCTTGTTGTGCTCCTTCTCCTTCAAGTGCGCGAGTTCGTGTACGACAATCATTTTCAGGAATTCCCGGGGAGCGTCCCGGAAGACGGCTGCTATACGGATTTCGTGCTTTGCCTTCAGTTTGCCCCCTTGTACCCGTGAAACAAACGTGTGGGTCCCCAGGGCGTTATTGATCACATGGATCTTCCCGTCGTATACAACCCTGCTCAGCGGTTGGGCGGTGCGCATGAACTCGTTCTTGATATCGACGGCAAAGTCATAGAGCGCCTTATCGGTTCTGACATCATGCGCCTTCGGATATCTCTGCACAAGGACGCGGCCCAAGCGGTTTTCCGCTACCAGCTTCGCCACTTGATCCGTTATCTGCGGAGAATAGCCGGCTAAATATTTCAAATGGTGCATCTGTTCAACCATCATACCGGGAACCAGATCCCCGCTCCCATGGCCATACCGATATCGCATCGCCCCACGTAATCGCTATGAACCCGCAAACCGCCCTCCACAATCGACATACCCACTTCAACCTTGTGGAAAGCCTCATTACGGCTGTGATCGGCAACCAGCAGCACGGTAGACTTGATCTGCCTGAGCTTGAGGTACAGTTCGGAAATATTTTTCAGGTTATCGGGGAAAAAATCTTCGACCGGGTCCAGTACTATCAGCTTGCATTTGAAATATTCACTGAATTGATGCAGATAGGTGTAGGTTTTGGTCATGCTGCCTGAAACATCGACCAGGTGGGGAGCAACACCGAAACATTCATCGAACAGAGAGATGTGGGTAAGGTTGTCCATCTGCTCGTCGATGTGCGATGACAGGCCGGGAATGGTAGTCCACTCACGCACAAGCCGCTTGAAGCGCCGATGGCTGTCCTCATCCGTGTCGCGGGCGTTTATGTACAGCACCTTACCCGGCTGCAGACAGGGGAAACGGCCAAGAAACGGCAGCCCGAACGCCACTGACATGGCTAACTGGGTCGCCAGAGTCGTCTTGCCAAAGACATTCCCGGCCTGTACCGACACAAGGGCATTGGCCGGGATCAGCCCATCAATCAGATACTCTTCCGGCCTGGGCGGGATAAAGGGACGCTCCTGCCACTCTTTGATGCCCAGCTTCCGGGCAAAGGGATTTTCCTCAATTTTCAGATTAGCAGCAACGCTCATGAATGTAGCACCTCAGTGAATTCCAGGACTGAATTCCAGGGACGGTTTTTCGTATTTTTTAAGGGAGATAGCCCGTATATTCCTGCTCGGTGATATCAAATGCAACAACAAAATTGGGCGCCGTGCAATTAGAGACACAATTCGGCTGAGCCGGGAGTCAGGAATGGACGGCATGCAAAACAAACTTCCAGAGAGATGTTGCGCCGTGACGGTCGAAAATGTTACATAGATATGCAACCCTCTTCGCGTTGCCATGACCAGATAACCAGGACAAGTTCTAACTACTAATGGGATCGGGGAATACGGGCTCATATCAAATTTGTGAGGTTGAAAGAATGACAATGAAACAGTTTGGTCCGACAAAACTGGACGCAGCGATCATACCGAAAATAGCTCGGCAGTGGGGAACGCCGGTATATCTGCATGATCAGGAATACATAGAGAGCAGCTGCCAACAGCTGCTGAACATGCCGAACGCGTACGGTCTGCATGTGCGCTACGCCATGAAGGCAAACTCGGATCGTACCGTACTGCGCGTCGTCACCAATAAAGGACTGGATCTGGATTGCTCGTCACTTGATGAAGCGGCCCGTGCCCATGCTGCCGGGGTTCCGTATAGCCGGATGATGCTGACGACCCAGGAGGTTCCGGCTGGCGAGGAGCGCGCTGAACTGGAGGAGATGATCAAAGCGGGCCTCAAGTACAACGTCTGCTCCATGACGCAGTTTCAGCTGATTGCCGACTTTGCCAAAACCAACGCCATAGACCTGTCCATGAGAGTTCACCCGGGAGCCGCCGGCGGCGGAGAAAGCGCAACCCGCGACACCGGCAGTGAATATTCCTGCTTCGGCGTGCACCTGAACGATGTCCCCACGGTAAAAGCTCTGGCCGACGAAAAGGGGCTGCGTTTTACCCAGGTGCATGTCCATATCGGCTCCGGCGGGGACCCTGAAAAATGGCGACAGAATATCGACC
>JBAYTT010000184.1:0-8069 GCA_041675485.1 Pelobacteraceae bacterium
CCAGGGTTTTCAGGTCGTCGAGCCCGGAGGTTCCCTTGATGTCCAGTTTGAGATCGGAGTTTTCCGTTTGAAAGGCCAGCGGTATAAATGCCTGAAAACCGCCGGTTTCATCCTGGAGCGTTCGCAGCATCTCCATATGTGCCACCCGGTCGGCAGCGGTCTCGACGTGGCCGTATAACATGGTGGCGTTGGTCTTCAGGCCGGCACGGTGCGCCAGGCGGATAATATCCAGCCAGCGGGCCCCCGAAATTTTCTCGGGGCAGATTTTCTGCCGTACCTCTTCAACCAGGATTTCGGCACCGCCTCCCGGCATGGAGCCGAGTCCGGCACTGATAAGGCGTTCAAATACTTCTTCGATGGTAAGGCCGGAAATGCGGGAGAAATATTCAATCTCAACTGCAGTGAATGCCTTGATGTGCAGCTTTGGTGCGGCTAGCCGGATGGATCGCAGGGCCTCCTCGTAGAATTCAAATGCCAGGTCGGGATGCAGGCCGCCGACGATATGCACTTCGGTGGCTCCTTCTCCCTCCGCTTCGCGTGCCCGCCGGCAGATTTCGTCCAGTGCCAGCGTGTAGGCGCCATCTTCGCCGGCGGTGCGCGAAAAGGCACAGAAGGCGCATCGATTTACGCAGACGTTGGTCGGGTTGATATGGCGGTTGACGTTGAAATAAACGTTCGTGCCGTTTTTGCGTTCGTTGGCCAGCGCTGCAAGTTCGCCGATGGCCAGCAGGTCGTTGGATGTGAACAGAAACAGTGCCTCGTCAGGGGTGATGCGCTGGGCGGAGCGGACTTTTGCGGAGATGGTTTCGAAAGTTGTCATGGCTGGGAGTTTACGAAAAACGGGCGGTTCGTGCAAGTGGAAAGCTAAGCTTTCCACTTGCACGAACCCAGACTATGAATGATAGTTCATGCGACGAGTTTTGGTTCTCCCCGTATCACCTGGTGCAATACTTCCTCAATCGGTCTTTCCGGCGAGAGCTGTTACAACGCTAAACTGTGAAGTGGTACGGGTCAAGAGTTTTTTTGCCCGTGACACAACCCGTGTGAACGAAGCGATCTCGCCACCAGAGGATTTGCCGCCAGCGGGGAGAGACCCAGTTGTGCCACTACGTGGCGACAGAGGCTCATGGCGTCGGGTTCCACCTCCGCTCCGGACTGCTGTCGGACCGCTGCATCAACCGTCTGCAGCCACGACCGACCCGCAGCAAGCCGCTCGGCAAGGCGTGCCGTGCGCGGCTCCTGCCATGCCTCCAGCAGCAGTTCCACCCCGTTCAACCGCTGCAACCGCTCCAGAGTGGCAAGTGACGTGTAGTAGTCGTCATAGATCGGCAAATCACCCGGCACCGGCACGGCATCGCCGGAGAACAGGGCGTTTTCTTCATGCAGCAAGAACGACTGTGAGCCGGCAGAATGCCCGGGAGTATCGATTACCTCCAGCGTCAGTCCGTCACCCAGTTCCAGTAGTTCTCCGGCTGTAATGATTTGATGTACCTCCACCGGACCGCCAACCAGGACATTGAATCCGGGGACCGGCCGCTCTGCCGCCTGTCGGTCGGTATCCTCGATCCAGCTTCGCTCGGCCGCGCCGGCCAGGACGGCACAGCCGGTCACGGAATGGATGGCGCGGGCGGCACCGATATGGTCCGGATGGCTGTGAGTAAGAAGCAGGCAGCTGATTTCCCTGCTCCGGCCGATCGCTTCAAGGTAGGAAAAGATCACCTGTTCGGCTCCGGCCACGCCACTGTCGATCAGGGTAACCTGCTCGCCGCAGATCAGGTAAACATAGACAAATCGTTCGATGTTGCCGAGGGGCGTGGGAACGATAAAAGGGATTTTCACTGCGTGGATGTGACTGCTGATCTGCATCTGGTGTACCTCCGTAGGGTAAATGTTGCCGCGCAAACAACAAAGGCCGCAGGAAAATTCCCGCGGCCTCGTGATACAAAAAAGAGCGCGGGCTTTGGGCCCGCACTCCGGTTAATGGCACCGCAGAGCCGTCACATGGTGACGACTGCGACGACGTTGATTGTTTGGGGCGCTGTTTTCATGCTCACTTTGTAAAAGGTTTCTCCGGACTTGTCAATATTGAAAAGGTAAGCAAGCAAAGACAGCAGTTTGGTCGTCTTTTTTAAGTATGCTGTTTCCGGAATACACTGTTCAAATCATTTTCACGAGGAATAGACCCACACTGTGCCTCATATCTCGCACTTGCGATATACAAGGCAAGAACATATTTGTTATGTCTGTACGAGGTGATAAAAAAGGAGACTCAATGGGCGCTCTGGCTACTGCGTCATCTCCACAGCCATCCTGATCGCCGCCAACAAACTCTTTTCCGACGCCTTACCCGTCCCCGCCAGATTATATGCGGTGCCATGATCAACGGAGGTGCGGATGATCGGCAGCCCGAGGGTGATGTTGACGCCGTCGTCGAAGTGCAGCATCTTGAGCGGGATCAACCCCTGGTCGTGGTACATGGCGACCACACCGTCATACATGCCCTGCTGGGCAAAGTGGAACAGGGTGTCGGCGGAGAGTGGTCCTTCCGCATTGATCCCCTCACTTTGGGCAGCCTTGATAGCAGGTCCGATGACAACCGTCTCCTCGTTGCCGAACTTTCCCCCTTCGCCGCAATGCGGGTTGAGAGCCAGTACCGCCAGCTTCGGTGAACTCTTGCCGGTCAGACGCGCGACCCCTTCCGCCGTGATACGGATGGTTTTGAGTACCTGTTCGAACGTCACCAGGCGCGGGACATCCTTCAGCGCCTCATGGATCGTCACCAGACTGACCCGCAAGACATCCCCGGCCAGCATCATGACGAAGTTGTCGGTGCCGCACAATTCGGCCAGCAGTTCGGTGTGGCCGGGATAGTCGTGGCCGGCGCGGTGCATCGCCTCCTTGCTGATCGGAGCGGTCGCCATGGCTGCGACCTTACCATCGAGGCAGAGCTGCGCCGCAGTACAGATGTAGCGGTAAACTGCGTCACCGGCGGCAACAGATGGAGTGCCGTATGCAATATCAGACTCCGTCAGGTGCGAGAGCGCGAGGAGCGGAATGCAGCCGACCGGAACAGACCGTACATCTTCAACAGTGGCTATTTCTTGAACTTTCAAAGCCGACTCGCAGACGGAAAGTGCCCGCTCCAGCGCCAATGTATCGCCGATCACCAGCAGAACGCACATTCCCGCGATATCCGGCGACTGCAGCGCTTTTACAAGAATTTCCGGACCGATCCCGGAGGGGTCGCCCATGGTGATGACTATGATTGGTAGATTTGGCATATCTGTTTACCCTTCCTTCAGTTCCGCCACCGCGAGCGTGACGTTCGCGGATTTGACCTTCTTCAGCAACAACCTTCCTCCACCGGAGGCCAGCAGCGCAGCCGGTTCCGCGACACCGGCGACACCGACCGCCGCCATGGCATACTCCGAGGGTGGTGAGGGAAAGGCAACCTGATTCAGTTCATCGCTTTCAAAAAAACAGAGAGGAACTCCGAGTTGGCCGGCAAATTCCACCAGGCCGGTCTCATCGCGTTTGGCTGCTACCGAGGCGATGCAGTAGACACTTTTCGGGGAGAGGAACAGCCTCTTCATATGTTGCGCTACAAACGATTCGATCTCATCGGCAGGTGTGCCGCGATTGCAGCCGATGCCGAGCACCAGGTTGCGGGGGCGCAGGATCAACAATTTTTCCGGATTGAAGTTTTGCGGCAGATGCCGATTGGTGACCAACAGAAAACCGCGGGCTGAGCTGGCGGTTGCTTCGGCGAGGGTATCATGGAAGGTGACTTTCCCCCGGCCATGCAGCCAGGTGCGGGTGAGGCCGGTCGAGTCAACTACGGCAATCTCTTCGTTATCAAGCAGCAGAGTGTTGAGGGTTTTGACCCGGCTGATATCATCAATTACCCATCCCTGTTCCTTGGCGAGCATGTCGAAGGAGGGGAGGTCGTTGGCGTCGGTGGCGGTGGTGATGACCGGGCGGGCTCCTGAGACGAAGGCGCAACGTTCGGCCAGTTCGTTTCCACCACCAAGATGACCGGATAGGAGTGAAATGGCAAATCTGCCGGCATCGTCCATCACGACAACAGCCGGATCGCTCTCCTTCGACTCCAGCAACGGAGCGATCATGCGCACCACGATGCCTGTTGCCATGATAAGCACGAACCCGTCGCACTTTTTCCAGAGTGAGGCGATCAGAGTCTTCAGTTCGGTAGGTTCGAAACAGGTGCACTTGCTGCCTGCCTGGCCGGCGTAGCGTCGGGATACGTAGAATTCAAGACCAGCCATGTTGCTGCAGAGCCGCTGACCCAGTCGGGCTCCCCCTCTGGTTATGGCTATGACGGCGATGCGCATCTCAGGCGACATGCCCTTCGCGGAAGCCATGCGAAAACTCGTTGTCGTACAACAGCGATTTTGCCTTGAGCCCTTCGCGGCGGGCGGCCAGCACGTCGCCGATGATGATCAACGCCTGGCGGTCGATACCCGCCTCCAGCACTTTTTCGGCAAGGTCGGACAGCGTGCATTGAATAATCTGCTCGTCATCCCATGAGGCCCGGCATACCACCGCCGCAGGGGTGGCGGGCGTATATGCCCCTTGCAGCAACTGCTCTACAACCTTTTCGACCATGCCGACCGAAAGATAGATTACCATCGTGGCGCCGATCTGGGCGATTGCACTCAACTGCTCCCGCTCCGGCACCGGGGTGCGTCCTTCGATCCGCGTGAAAATAACCGTTTGTGAAAGTTCCGGCAGGGTCAGTTCCTGTTTGAGTGCCGCTGCCGCCGCAAAGGCGCTGGTTACGCCCGGCACGACCTGATACTCGATTTCGAGGCGGTCGAGTGCTTCCATCTGTTCCTGAATGGCTCCGTAGATTGATGGGTCTCCGGTGTGCAGCCGGACGACGCTCCGGCCTGAATCAAAAGCATCCATCATGACGGTGATGACTTCGGAAAGTGTCATCCCGGCGGAATCATGGATATCGGCTTTTGTTGCATAAAGTTGCACCAGTTTGCGGTCTACAAGGCTGCCGGCGTATATGACGACATCGGCATGTCGCAAGAGTCGTGCACCTCGGATAGTTATCAGGTCAACCGCTCCCGGTCCGGCGCCTACAAAAGATATTCTGACTGCCATCTGTTCTCCATTGCTGAAAATATTTCATCTGAACTGTGCCGTTTCTTGTAGTCTTAAAGTGCCGTTGTGTCAAGTTGGAGCCGGTTTTCCAGAGGTCACAAATTCAGGAAGTTGCATATTCGGCATTAGCAAAGTCAGAATTTTGTGATATAAGGGCTGCACTGTATATATTCTGTGGGAGGTTGGACCATGATCAAACGATTGCTTGTGTATGTGGCCGGTACCCTGTTTCTGCTGTCTGCCAGTGGCTGCTTGGTTGCCGAAAGTACGTACTTGAAAAAAGTAGAGGAAGCGGATGGTTTATCTAAAGAGCTGGCCGGGCTGCAACAGGCCCACAAAAAGCTCACCCAGGAGAATGACGCGCTGAAAATTCAGTTTAAAACCCTTACTGAGGATGCTGCCGTCCTGGCGTCAGACAAGAAACAGCTTGAGGGGATTCTTAAAGCGAAATCAGATACATTATCAAAAAACATCAGCGAGTTACGCCAGCAGGTGTCGGAGCTGAAAGTTGAAAACAAAAAATTGACTGATGATATTGCTGAACTTCAGAAAGCCAAAGAGGAAAAGGTAAAAGAGGTCAGCGGTACGTACGAGCAACTGCTTGCCAATATGAAGAACGAGATTGCCCAGGGCCAGGTTACCATCTCCGAGTTGAAGGGTAAGCTGACGGTTAATATGGAGGCTGCGATCTTGTTTGATTCAGGCAGGGCGGATGTTAAGCCCGAAGGGTTGGGAATTCTGGACAAGATGGTTGATACGCTGAAAAATGTCACTGATAAAGCGATCAGGATCGAAGGTCATACGGATAATGTCCAGATCACGGGTGCTCTGACGCGAACGTTTCCCACCAATTGGGAACTTTCAGCTGCCCGCGCCATAAATGTCACCAAATTTCTGCAGCATCAGGGGATTGATCCCCGCAATCTGTCGGCAGCAGCTTTTGCCGAACATAAACCTGTTGCCGACAACGGTACCAAAGAAGGCCGGGCCAAAAACCGCAGAATTGAAATTACACTGGTGGCAAAGGACTAGAGTTGGCAAAGAAAAAGCAGCAGCGTAATCAGAATCCCCCCAAGCCGAAAGAGTTTCATGTTACCCCTTTTGGAACCCTGAAAGGGATGGCAGTTGCGGATGCACCTGCGGCAGAACCGCCTAAGTCCGCCGTCCGGAAAGCCACGGTTGTCGTTGATGACGGGCTGAACCTGTTCCTTCAGGAGGTCGCAGACGTACGCCCGTTTCAATCTTCCGGAAAAAAGCCTGTTAAAGCAGGTTCACATCCTCTGCAGAAGATAGCCAGAAAAACGGAAGACGAACTTCTCGTCGTAGAAGAAGGTGCTTTTCTTCAGGAGATCGGCAGGCTGAAACTGGACACAAAATTTACGGATTCCTCTCCCGATGAGGGCGAGTTAAAGCCGTTGTCCGGCAACCGGCTCAAGCAGGTGAGGCGGGGTGTCGTTTCAGTCAGTCATCAGCTTGACCTGCATGGTTTGACAAGAGATGAGGCGCTTGAAGCATTACCCCGGTTTTTGCGCTCTGCCCAACAGAAAGGTCAAAAAGCGGTTCTGGTGATCACCGGTAAGGGCAACCACTCATCCGAAGAACCGGTGCTTCATCAGGCGGTTGCTTCGTGGCTGCGCGATGCCGGGCGATTGATAGTCCTGGAATTTGCCCCTGCTCCCCGTGAAATGGGAGGCAGCGGAGCGTACGTGGTTTTTCTGCGTCAAATCCCCCCTGCTGCATAACGATCAGTTCCTTATATTGATGGCAGACAGTCGCATTGACAGAGTTGATGTTGTCGATGTATACAGAATGTCTTGAATTCTGACTTCTATATCCTGAAAGGAATGGACCATGATTACCCATATTGTTTTGTTCAAACTTGCGGAACCCACTTCTGAAAATCTGGCGGCCACCCGGAACAAGCTGCTCAGCATGGATGGAAAAATTGACCAGTTGCGGCACCTTGACGTTGGACTTGATGTTATCAGATCGGAGCGTTCATACGACATCGCGCTTACGACCCGTTTTGATTCCCTCGAAGATCTGCAGGCCTATCAAGTCCACCCGTATCACGCCGGAGAGGTCATCCCGCATATGAAGTCGGTCTGCTCATCCATTGTGGCGGTTGATTACGAAAGCTGAGGGTATACTGTATACGTTTTTAGCTTGACGAAACTTGAGCGTATGCGTAGAATCCGGTTCTACTTTGGTGATAGTACGGGGAGAGAGCGTGTAACTTGCCGATATCAGGCGAGTTATTTTTTTCAGATTCCCCGCTTCAGAAGCTTTTCAACACAGGTTATGAACCTGTAAACACAATAACAAACTGGAGGTAGGAAATGTCTGATTACGGTACTCTGCAGGATCGCGTACGCCACAAGTCACTTTTGAGCAAGGTTATGACAGCTGAGGAGACTGTCCAGTTCTTTAAGCCCGGCATGAACCTGGGCTGGTCCGGGTTTACTCCGGCAGGATACCCCAAGGTTGTACCTATCGCTGTTGCTGAGCATGTAGAAAAAAACAACCTGCAGGGCAAATGGAAGTTCAACCTGTTTATCGGCGCTTCAGTTGGTGCAGAGACCGAAAACCGCTGGGCTGAAAATGATATGATCGACCGTCGCTGGCCATACCAGACCGGCAAGAACATTGCCGCCGGCATCAACGAAGGGCGCATCCGCATGGGGGACAAACACCTCTCCCTGTTCGCCCAGGATCTTGGCTATGGCTTCTACACCAAGGATTCCGAATCCGGTAAGCTTGACCTTGCAATTATCGAAGTTTCCGCCATTACCGAAGACGGCGGCCTTGTGCCGACATCATCCTGCGGTGTAATCCCCGAAATCCTGATGATGTGCGACAAGATCATCATTGAGGTCAACACAGGACAACCATCCTTTGAAGGGATCCACGACCTGATTACCCCCGGCACTCCGCCA
>JBAYTT010000185.1:0-8068 GCA_041675485.1 Pelobacteraceae bacterium
AATCATTCTCGGCGTTGCAACCAGACGGACAACATACCCAAATCAGTTTCGACTGTCAACAACTTTTTTCCGAAGTGACAATCTTTTTTTTCGAACCGACTTGAGTTTTCAAAGAGCTTCCCCACCGAAACAAAACTGCTGTCTCAAAAGGGACTCGCTTTCTATCACAAACAATTTATGCCTGTCAAAAGAAAAAACACAAAAATACAAAAAAAATTGAATCAAAAATGATCTAAATCAAAATACCTCGTAGAATCCATGCGTTCCAAGCGTGTGCACTTTCATGAGATTTGTCGACCCACGCGTTTCAAGAATGCCCATCGTTATCACGATTAGATCCCCGTGATGGAAGCCAGTTGATAACAGCTTCTTTTCAACCTCGGCTATCTGTTGATCGGTATGCTCCATAACGCCGACATCTGTGCATTGGACACCCCAAAAAATTGACAGTCTGCGACGGATTTCAGGCGATGCGGTAAAGGCGATTATCGGAGTTACGGGCCTGAATGCGGACATAAGAGCGGCCGTACTGCCGGATCGAGTAAACACAACAATGGCTTTGGCTTTAAGAGTAACGGCCGTTCGACACGACGATTCAGCAACAGCCTCTGCAGTCGTAGTTACTGCCTGAACGTTGGCATGGGCGACCTGCAAATGCCCATGTTCCACATCCCTGGCAATGCGGACCATTGTTTCAACTGATTCAATCGGGTAATCACCGGAAGCGGTTTCCGCTGAAAGCATGATCGCATCGGTACCATCAATGATCGCATTGGCAACATCCGAGGTTTCCGCTCTGGTGGGGCGCGGATTCCGAATCATCGAATCCAGCATCTGCGTCGCTGTTATGACCGGTTTCCCCGCCCTGTTGCACTCATGGATAATCATTTTCTGATGGATCGGCACCTTTTCCGGCTCAATTTCAACCCCAAGATCGCCACGAGCCACCATGACAGCATCGGTCACTTCCAGTATTTTTTTGAAGTTGCGCAGCGCTTCAGGCTTCTCGATTTTAGCCACAACCGGCGTATCTTTTCCCTTGGCAGAGATAATTCTCTTAATTTCTTCTATATCAGAGGCGGTACGCACAAATGAAAGGGCGATAAAATCAACACCAGCCTCCAGCGCAAAATCAAGGTCGGTTAAATCCTTCTCCGTGAGGCAGGGAGCCGAAACGGCAACACCGGGGAGGTTAATTCCCTTGTTATTCTTGAGCAACCCTCCGGTAACCACAAGGCAACGCACCCGTTCACCCTCTGTCGCAACAACCTTGAGCTCCATCAGTCCGTCATCAAGAAGAATCCTTGAGCCGGGATGAACGTCATGCGGCAGGGAACGGTAGATAGTCGGGATAACACCATCAGAGCCAAAAACATCGTCGGTAGTGATCACCACTTCCTGCCCCTTGACAAGAAGCATCCCCTCTCCAGCCATCTTCCCGGTCCGGATCTTCGGCCCCTGGAGATCACCAAGGATCCCGGCCTGGCGCCCCAGAGTATCCGACACCTGGCGGATAATACGAATCAGTTCGAGTTTTTGGGAGTTCTCACCGTGGGAAAAATTCAGCCTGAATATATCAACGCCGGCCTTCATCAACTTGCGAATCATTGCCGGCGAAGAACTCACCGGGCCTAAAGTCGCCACGATCTTTGTTTTACGGCTATTTTTAGGCATTAACGCTCCTCTGTCAGTGACTCATTTTAACAAAATTCAGCGTACCACCCGCCAGAAGCTCCTGACGCTGACGCTCCGAAACATCAAGCAGTGTCATAATTTCCCTGCCATTCACAAACACAGGTATTTCACGTTCCCCGCATTCAACATGTTTCCGGACATCCGGGAAAGTCATCATATCCCCCTGCTTAATAAGGTCAAGATCAGCCGGATTCTTGAACACAAGCGGTAGGATGCCAAAATTGACCAGATTAGCTTTATGAATACGGGCAAAGCTTTTGACCAGCTTGGCACGAATCCCCAGGTAGCGCGGAGCAATCGCGGCATGTTCACGGGAAGAGCCCTGTCCGTAGTTCTCACCGGCGATAACAACTCCGTTTCCCGCAACCTGCGCACGAGATGGAAATGCTGAATCCACCTGTTCGAAGACATGCTCGCTGATAGCCGGAATATTGCTGCGCAGCGGCAAAACATTATTCCCGGCAGGCATGATGTGATCCGTGGTGATGTTGTCGCCCAACCTGATGATAACGGTGGCCTGCAGTGAATCAGGCAACTGCTCGAATTCCGGAAACGGGACGATATTCGGACCGGTCTTTATCTCTACCGCAGAGCTGTCTTCCAGCGGAAAGATTATGCTGGAATCATCCAGCAGATATTTTTCCGGGTTTTGCACCGCCGGGTACGATCTTGTTTTCCCAAGCGTGCGCGGATCGGTTATTACACCATTGATTCCGGATGCAGCCGCTGTTTCCGGCGAACAGAGGTAGACCTTGTCGCCCTTGGTACCGCTTCGCCCTGGAAAGTTGCGCGGGAAGGTGCGCAGACTGACCTGATCAGTCCCTGGCGCCTGCCCCATGCCGATGCACCCCAGACACCCCGACTGGTGAATACTGACCCCGGCCATCAGGAGCATCAGGATACCGCCGTCCTGGGCGACATTTTCCAATGCCTGACGACTGCCAGGATTAACATGGAAATGGACTCCCGGGGCGACACGATTCCCCTCCATCATCCGGCAGACTGTCATCAAATCGCGGTACGAAGAGTTCACCGAACTGCCGACAATAACCTGATCAACTTTTGTCCCGGCCACTTCGCGGACCGGAACAACATTATCGGGAGAGGAGGGACAGGCGATCAGCGGCTCAATCGTGGAGAGATCTATTTCATCATACTCGTCATACTCAGCCCCTTCATCGGCCGCCAGTTCCCGCCAGCTTTCACCCCTCCCCTGTGAAACCAGAAATTCCCTCGTCCGCTCATCAGAAGGGAATATCGATGAAGTAGCACCGAGCTCTGCCCCCATATTGCCGATGGTAGCGCGATCGGTCGCGGAAAGAGTCGCCAATCCCGGCCCGTAATATTCAATGACCTTGCCCACGCCGCCCTTGACCGTGTGGCGCCGCAGCATCTCGAGGATGACGTCCTTGCCAGAAACCCAGTCGGGCAACGTGCCGGTCAGCTTGACACCCATGACTTTGGGGCAGGGAAGATTAAAGGGGTGCCCGGCCATGGCCAGAGCCACATCCAGACCACCGGCACCGATCGCCAGGACCGACAGTCCGGCTGCCGTGGGAGAATGGGAGTCTGCCCCCAACAGGATTGTGCCGGGGACTCCGAAGCGCTCCAAGTGCACCTGATGGGACACTCCGTTGCCCGGTTTGGATAGATGCACGCCAAACTTCATCGCCGCTGATGTCAGAAACGCATGATCGTCGGCATTTTTATAATCGGTTTGCAGTAGGTTATGATCAATGTACTGCGCCGCCAGGCCGACATTCACCCGCGGCAGTCCCATGGCGATGAATTCCAGCATGGCCATCGTGCCCGTAGCGTCCTGCAGGAGGGTGTGGTCGATTTTGACCGATAGATCAGCACCCGGAACCAGCGCCCCCCCGACAAGGTGCGCTTCCAGGATTTTGGTAGTAAGATTTTTTTTCATATCCGCCACCACCTTTCTATTTTTATCATATTATACACCCTTACATGGCAGATGCTCATGCGCAAACCCAGCCAAGTAGATCCCGATTGGGACACGTAAGGGAGGATCAGGCGTGTATCGCTTCTTTATGCACATCCAGCGCCGCCTCGCGGATGGCCTCGGGGAGGGTCGGATGGGCATGGCATATAAGGGCAATGTCCCGGGCCGTTCCGCCAAAACTCATCACCGTAGCCGCCTCGGCAATTAGATCGGAGGCCCGTAGACCGACGATATGGACACCCAGTACCCGGTCTGTCTCCAAGTGGGCAAGAATCTTGACAAAACCTTCTGTTTCATCCATGCAGCGCGCCCGCCCGAGCGCGGCAAAATTAAATCTGCCGCTGCGATACGGTATACCGGCAGCTTTCAGCTGTTCCTCCGTCGCACCGACACTTGACGCTTCCGGCCAGGTATAGACGGCCCCCGGAATATACTCGTATTCGACTTTTGTCGTCATGCCGGCCATCCGCTCGACGCAGGCAACCCCTTCTTCCGAGGCCTTGTGAGCCAGCATGGGGCCTGCTACCAGATCCCCAACGGCAAAAACCCCTGGCACGGACGATTGATACAAATCATCGACAACTACTCTCCCGGAATCATCCAGAGCAACCCCAGTGGCCTCCAGACCAAGACCGGCCGTTAATGGTCGCCGTCCGACCGAGACAAGCACTTTGTCGCAATCGACCTCTTCACTGCCGGTACCGGAATTGAACTGGACAATGGCTTTGGCACCGATCCGGCGCACGCCGGTTATGCGCGTACTCAGCTTGAACTGGATTCCCTGCTTGCGCAGCGAGCGATACAGTGCATCAGCCACCTGGCGATCCATATTCGGGAGAATCTGCGGCAACATTTCCATCACCGTCACCTGGGCACCCAGTCGCCGCCAGACTGAACCGAGTTCAAGTCCGATTGCTCCACCACCGGCCACAATCAGATGCTCGGGGACTTGATCAAAAGAAAGAGCTTCGCGCGCAGTGACAACAACATGGCCGTCAAAAGGAATTCCCGGCAATGCGGCAGCCTCGCTCCCGGTCGCAAGGAGCACCTTGGGTGCAACAAGAACAACGGCCGGTTGGGAAGCCGGCTCCAGAAGGCTTTGCTGGCTGTTTGCCGCACTCTGAACCGCCAGGGCAACCTCTACCTGATGCAAACCGGCAGCATTGGCACCTTTGAGGATTGCAGTACCGTATAATCGCTCAATTTCGTTTTTCTTGAACAGATAGGCGATGCCGTCGGTCAGTTTCTTTACCACGTCCTCCTTGCGCAGCATCATCACATCCAGATCAAGGCGCGGCGGATCGACCGCTATGCCGTGCAGGGCAAACCGGTCCCGGGTCATGGCAAACAACTCACTGGAATCGAGCAACGCCTTGCTGGGGATGCATCCTTCGTTAAGGCAGACCCCACCGGAAGTAGCGCGTTTTTCAACCACGGCAACCTTCATCCCGAGTTGGGATGCACGGATAGCCGCCACATAGCCACCTGGCCCGGCGCCGATAACGATAAGGTCATAGGTATTTGGTTCCGACATAGGGTTATCCTCCGTTTGTTTCATTACCCTTCGAGCAGTAACTCTTCAGGCTCTTCAATGTACTCCTTGATCTTCTTCAAAAAACCGACCGCCTCACGGCCGTCAATGATGCGGTGATCGTAGGAGAGTGCCAGATACATCATCGGACGGATAACAATCTGCCCATCGCGCACAACCGGCCGGTCCTGAATCGCATGCATACCCAGCACGGCGCTCTGGGGAGGATTGAGAATCGGTGTGGAAAGCATCGACCCGTACACACCCCCGTTACTGATGGTAAAGGTACCACCATGCAGATCGGAGATCGTCAGACGATTGGTTTTGATCTTTTCAGTAAACATAGTGATACCCTGATCAATCTCATACATTTTGAGCTGATCGGCATTGCGCAACACCGGGACAACCAGCCCCTTGTCACCGCCAATGGCTACTCCGATATCATAGTAACGGTGATAAACGATATCATCACCATCAATGCTGGCATTTGCCAGTGGAAATTCCTTAAGAGCCTCTATACACGCTTTGACAAAAAAGGGCATAAGACCGAGAGCAGCACCGTGCCGCTGCAGGAAATGCTCACGATAACTGCTGCGGAGTGCCTTGACCCTGGACAGGTCGGCCTCGTTGAAAGTGGTCAGCATGGCGGTCTGCTGTCGGGCTGCCACCAGGCGTTCGGCAATCCTTTTTCGGAGTGGAGACATCGGACGCCGCTCCTCACGCCCGGACGAATAGACAGGAGCTTCTTCCGTATGCACCGATAGCGGCCGCGCCGACTCTGCCACAACGGGTGGCTCAAAAGTCTTCCGAATATCCGGAGCAGGAGGTACGCTTTGGAGCTCTTCCACTGGCTCAGGCTCGGCCACGACCGGTTCTACAACAACAGCAGGGCGGGAGAGTGGCGGCATTTTGGACTTTTCCTCGATACGGGAAAGCAGATCGTTCGATGTAATGCGCCCCCCCTTGCCGCTCCCTGTTACCTCGTCGGGCGAAATATCATGTTCACGCATTTCACGCCGCAACGACGGCGACGACGACGGTACAACAAGCTTCTCAGCCAGCACTGTCGCGGCAGCGGCAACTGGTGCCGGCGCTGCAACCGCAGCAGACTCCTCAATCACCCCGATTACTGTCCCGACCGCCACCGTTGTTCCTTCAGCAACCGATATGGTAAGCAATCCGGCGGCATCGGCATTAAGATCAAGCGTGATTTTATCGGTTTCGATTTCGCAGAGCGGCTCATCCCGTTTGACAACATCACCACTTTTTTTGAACCACTTCGCCAATAGTGCTTCACGCACCGACTCGCCGACTTCGGGTATTTTGATCTCCATAACTCACTCCGTAACTGACAGTTTAAATCCATCCAATGCCCCGAAAGGATCGGAAAGATTCTACCTCATTTCTCCCGATTCTCCAGTTAAAACAAAGGGCGACCAAAAATATGGCCGCCCTTGTTACATCCGAAACTATTGTCTCTACGCCCGCTCTTGCAAGTGTTCCCTGCCAAAAGGCGACATTTCCCGCAAACGGGCAATAATCGGTGGCATCTCGCGGATAACGGTATCAATCTCCGCATCCGTGGTAAAGCGTGACAGCGAAAAACGGATCGAACCGTGGGCACAGGTAAACGGCACCCCCATGGCCCGCAGCACATGAGATGGTTCCAGCGAACCCGAGGTGCAGGCACTGCCTGACGATGCGCAAATGCCAAACTCGGACAGCAGCAGCAAGATGGCCTCACCCTCGACAAACTCAAAAGCTATCGAAGTTGTATTGGGCAGCCTCTCGGCTCCGCCGCCATTGATACGGGCATGGGGAATGGCAGCCATCAAGGCATCCTGCAAACGGTCACGCATCGCCTTGACCACGCTGTTTTCGGCTTCCATATACTGACCGGCCAGCTGGCAGGCCTTGCCCAAGGCAATAAGGGCGGCGGCGTTTTCAGTACCGGCCCGACGACTCTTTTCCTGATGTCCACCCACCAGAAAAGGGCGAAACGGGGTACCGCGCCGCAGATAGAGCACGCCGATCCCCTTGGGAGCATGCAATTTGTGGCCGGAGAGAGAAAGCATATCGATACTCGAAGCAGCCATGTTGATCGGAATCTTGCCGATCGCCTGCACGGCATCACTGTGAAACAGAGCACCCTTCGACTTTGCAATGGCAGCCGCTTCTTCTACCGGAAAGATAACGCCGGTCTCATTGTTGGCCCACATCAGCGAGACGATCGCCGTGTCGGTATCAACCGCGGCCTTGTATTCGTCCATATCAAGACGCCCGGCACCATCGACACCGATTTCGGTCACCCGATACCCCTTCTGGGTCAGGTTGCGACACTGGGTCAGAACTGCCGGGTGTTCAACGCGTGAAGTAATGATGTGGCGACGGTCGGGAAATACTTCCAGCGCCGAACGGATCGCGGCGTTGTCACTCTCGGTGCCGCAGGCGGTGAAAATGATTTCATCCGGAGCCGCACCCAACAGATCCGCCACCCGGCCTCTCGCTTCGTTTACCTTGCTCTGCACCTGGCCGCCAAAAAAATGCATCGAGCTGGGGTTGCCGTACAACTCGCAAAAATAGGGACGCATCTCCTCAAAAACCGCTTCATCGACCTTGGTGGTGGCATTATTGTCGAGATATATCTCTTTCATTGAGAGACCTCCTCGACGACGATATCCTCGGCAACCAGATCACGCAGTTTGACTTCAACCATGCGGGCCGTGTTGCCGGACGAGGCGCACCCGGCACACGCCTTGCGGAATGCCACCTGCACCTTGGCGCCGTCAATATCAATAAGCTCCAGATCGCCGCCATCCGCCCACAGCAGCGGCCGGATGTCTCGTTCCAGAACCTCCTGGATCAGCTGCATCTTCTTC
>JBAYTT010000186.1:0-8067 GCA_041675485.1 Pelobacteraceae bacterium
AATTCGAGCGATCTCGACGTGGCGTTGCCGGTCGCTGCAACAGCTTTTGCTGAAGGTGATGTGGAAAAGTTCCCTCTCCGACTACTCCGCCTGAGCCCGGCCGGTTTCGTTGAGTGGGTGATCGGTCCGGCCGATGAAACGGCGGACCTCATCCGGCCGCGAATCGCCATGGCGCAGGAGATACACTGTGCATCCGCTCTTGTGCTGTCCGGCCCGGCTCACGGTGCTGCTCCGGATAACAGATCGGCAATGGAAAGGCCAAGGCGCGCCTCGACGCGGCGCTGAATCGTGCGCGCGCTCTCCAGCCGCCGGAAAATATTGTCCAGAACCGGAAGGTCGTCGGCATGACGCTCCAGCTGCCGCCGGAAGCGGGTCTCCAGCGGAACGAACCGCTCCCCCTCCATCAACTTGTCAGCCAGAAAGAGCAGATCGGCGGCATTAATGGCGTCACCTTCGCGAAGTGGCAATTCCATGTGGACGGCAACCAGATCGGCGATTGCATCGTATCCCATTTTTCTCAGCATAGCGGCGCCGGCGGCGGCGTGTCTCGGTTCCCCCTTGGCCAGATCGTGGAGCAGGGCTGACGCCTCGATCAGCTCAAGATCCAGTCGGCACCCGCCATCGTTCACTCTTCCGGCCATGAGGAGCGCCAGATGCGCCACAGCCCGGCAGTGCCCGACCACCGGGCTGTCAGCGCCAAATCGCCCGGTAAGAAGCTGCTCGCAGGCCTGCCGTGACGGGATCGCTCTTCTGTGCAGCAACTCCCGCAGCCGCTCGTAATCCTCCGGGGTATCCATGTCCAGCAGGATTCCCTCATCGCCGGTCTCGATTGTTGTGGAGTCGGTTTCATACTGCATCAGAAGAGCCTTCATCCCGCCGTCGCCCTGCCAGGAGAGGATGCTGTTGCGATATGAATTCGATATAAGTGGCGGGTGCCCCCGCGTGCCGCGAAAGGCTGGATAGATGATTCCCTTTCCGGCTGTCCCGTATGAATGTGCCAGCAGCTCGACGGTTTCCCGCCGGACCAGCGGGATATCCACAGGCAGCAGAAAGAAGGCTCCGTTCTCGCTTTCGAGGCTGTCGGCAGCCGCAAGGACCGAGGAAAACATCCCCTCCCGATACCGCTCGTTCAGCAGCGGCCGGACCTGCAATAGTTCCAGGAGCGGCAGCAGGTCGTCTGCCCGGTGGCCAACTACGACCCGGATATCACTGATACCGGCGCTTCGGAACAGGGTCACGGCCCGTTCCAGAACGGTTGAATCCCCAAACGGCAAAAGCGGCTTGAATGCTCCCATGCGGGACGAATAGCCGGCCGCAAGGATGATAGCTATCAGCTGCTTCGTCATGATTATTCGGAAGCCTGCGCCCTGGTCTGGATCAGCTCCGCTATGATGCTGACGGCAATTTCGGAGGTCGTGGCGGCCTTGATGGAAAGGCCGATCGGGCAGTGGACCCGTTCAAGCGCCTCGCTGGAGAAACCTTCCTGCTGCAGGACCTTGAACAGTTCCTCCCGCTTGCGGTGGCTCCCCATCATGCCGATGTACCCCGCCCTGGTGCGCAGCGCCTGGGTCAGCACCGTCTTGTCATGCTGGTGCCCCCGTGTGACGATCACCACATAGCTGTCGCCATCCGGCTCGAATCCGGCGAAGCAATCATCGAAACTGTCCAGCACCTTGATGGAATCTGCCTGGGGGAAACGCTCTTTGTTAGCAAATTCGCTCCGGTCATCCAGTACGACTGTCTGAAAATCGACCATTTCGGCCAACAGGGCCACCTGTTGTGAAACGTGACCCGCCCCATAAATAAAAACGGTACTGGGGACAAAACAGCGTTCAATGATGAACCGCTCATCATCGATCGTCTCCTCAACCGGATAGGTCGAGCGGTAGGCCTTTTCAATCAGCAGATCCAGCCATTGCCGCGGATAGGGAAAGTCACCGGTCAGCGCGCCATCCTCCAGGGCCAGGCAGCGGAGGGTCTGGTGTTTTTCTTCGCCGGCTTTGCCGAGCGAGGCGAGCAGATAGCATTTCTCGCCGGCCTGCAGCGCATCGTGCAGTTTCTTGAACATCCCGATGTTCAGCGCTGATGCCGGAACGTAATCAACCAGCAGTTTGACGTTGCCGCCGCAGATCATCTGCATGCTGGCCGCCTCCGCACCCGAGAGGTCGAACGACAGGACCTCGGCAACCTTGGACTTGAAAACCCGGGCAGCCCTTTTCAGCGCCGCCGCCTCCAGCACCCCGCCTCCCACCGTGCCGATGGAACTGCCGTCGGCACGGACCACCATCTTGGCCCCCGCCAGACAGGGAGCCGATCCCGATTTACTCAGTACCGTTACCAGTACCAGATCTTCACCATTGTCCTGCACTCCGCACACGGTCTGCGCCAGCCAACTCATCAACATATCTGTTTCTCCCTTCGGTCATCCCTGTTGTCGTGAATAGTCCGTTTGATGCTGCCGCTGCTCAGCCAGTTTTGGTCCAAGATGACCAGCGGGGCGATCTTGAGACCGCCTCCCTCAATAGTCATCTGTAGAGCCGGTATGTTTTCCAGTTCCTCCCTGGTCGAACGGCATAACTTTTCCGCCGGGCCACCCTGAGTGAAAAGGGTTACCTGAAGAAGATCGATGCCGTTTTCCTGCGTCAGCGCTACCTGGAAATTGAGAAGACCGGGCAGCGGGAACAACACCTCATCCAGATCGGCCATGCTCAGCAGATATTTGCCGCCCAACCGTACCTGCCCGGCCAACCGCCCCTTGACCCATTCGAGTCGTTTCAGGACGGTCCCGCAGCGGCACGGTTCCGGGATAAACCGGGACAGGTCACCGGTGCGGTAGCGGATAAGCGGCATCCCGGTCCGGGTGAGGGTGGTAAAAACGACCTCGCCCCGCTCACCGTCCGGCACCGGGTGGCCGGTGGCGGGATCGATGATTTCAACATAGAGATCGGCTTCCCGCACGTGGCCGCCGCTGCGTGCCCCGCAATCGACCACTCCTCCCAGTCCCATCTCGGTCATGCCGTAATGGTTGAAGACGGGACAGCCCCAGGCGCTCTCGATTTCCCGGACTATTGTCCGGGGGACATAATCGGCGCTCAAGAGGACGCTTTTGATCCTCCCGGGCGGGATCAACGCCGCATCCGCGTGACGTGCCAACCCCAGCAGCTGCACCGGGAGCCCGACAATGCAATCGATCTCTTTGGCGATAATCGCGGCAATCGCGGCAGGTTCGTCCCGGACTATGCCGTGGACGATCCCCTCCGCTCCCATCCGCGCCAGTCCCTGTGTCAGCAGGTCGCCGACACTGCCGGGAAGCTCGCCCGGCATCAGGATCAGCACCCGCTCTCCGGGCTTAACCATGGTGCTCATGCCGTGCCGGAAAAAATCTACCGTCAGCTCAAGATCCTGAGCGGTAAAGTGCAGCCGTTTAGCCTCGTTAGTGGTCCCGGAACTGCGCAGGGTCACCACCCGTTCGATCTCTTTTTGGGAAACGCAGAGAAAACCGAGATCATCTACCAGGATATCGGCCGGGGTAGTGAAGGGGAGACGGTCAATATCGGCCAGCGTGCGCAGCTCCACGCCCGGCATCTCCGCCAGATGCCGGCGGTAGAACGGGCTCTGCCGCCGCGCATGTTCAACAGTTTCCCGCAGCCGGTCGAGCTGGAAGTCGTTCAGGGCGTCTCTGGTCAATTTTGTGCCAAGGGGCAGACCGATCTTTGCCTGTATCCATGGTTCAAGCGGCGTCAGCATGATTTTTTCCTGTAGAGTGGTGTTCCCTGGACTGTGGTCAGGTTGTAGAGGCAGAACGGAATCAAACGGTCATCCGGGGCGACCACATGGATACAGCATTCCTGAACCCGTTCCAGATCCAGATTCCAGACGTCCTGGAACGCCATGGCCGATACTGCGAAAGTGTTGGTGCGGTGGTTTTCCAGAAACGCATCCAGGCTGTTCGTGTCGCAGCAGCAGCTGGTTTGAGCCGGAGCCGCCCATTGCTGGGTCACGTAGGAGACCGCCCGGCCGGTGCCGACGCTTTCAAGCGCGCATTCCGCCGCCTGCGTGGTCAGTGGCTTGAGTTCTCCTGACGGGAGGCGCAGAAAATTGCCGTGAAACGAGCAGAGCGGATGCTCGCATCCGGGCGGACAAAAGTGTTCCGCCTTCATCAGGCCGGCGGTCTGTTCTTCAATGGCCCGCATCAGGTCGGGGAGCGTGAAGCGTTCGCCCGCCTCGGGAGTTCCGGGATGGCGGCCGAAATAGCTGGCCGGTTGGAAATGGACCCCGCGCACACCCGGCGCCAGTTCCAGCGCCAGCTTCAGGATCGCGCCGATATTATCACTGTTGACCCCCGGCATGAGGGTCGGCACCAGCACCACCCCGAGGCCTGCAGCGGCACAGTTATCGATGGCTGCAAGTTTTTCTTCGAGCAGGGCGCGCCCCCGGATCGATTGATAAATTCTGTCGTCGGTGCCGTCGAACTGGAGGAATACGGAGAAGAGTCCCGCCTGCTTCAATACTCCCGCATAGGCCGGATCGGCGGCAAGGCGCACGCCGTTGCTGTTCAATTGAATATGAGGAAATCCCAGCTGGCGCCCCATGGCGATGATGTCCGGAAGGTCGTCGCGGAGCGTCGCTTCGCCGCCGGAAAGCTGGACGATGTTGTGCGGTCCGCTTTTATCCAGCGCGGTCCGATACCATTTTTCTATTGTCAGCAGTGACGGATCAGGCCCGGCCTGAGCTCCGGCGGCGGCAAAACAGAACCGGCAGGCAAGGTTGCAGCGTCCGGTTACTTCGATCAGGACCGTACAGGACTGTTGCCGGTGCCCGGAACAGATGCCGCAGTCAAACGGGCAGCCGCACGCCACCAAAGGCAGGTGCGTGCCGATGCGAACCGGTTTCTTCGGGCGTGACCAGCCGGAGAGTGCAGGCTGTCCCCGCCAGACAGGAGTGCGGAATTCACCATGTTCGGGGCAACTCTTGACGAGGAATACGTCGTCACCTTCCAGGCGCCGCTCGGCTGGAATCCGGGTCAGACAGTGGGGACAGAGGCTTTCGGTTGTTGTGTTGTTGATGTTGTTTCCATTGCTCATTATTGCCACCCAAAAAGCATGTCCTAAAAAACAGTGATCGCGCAAAGGCGCAAAGGGCGCAAAGAAAACCAAAATTTGATCAAACCTGCGTGTTTCATCATTTGAGCAGTTGACGCTCTTTGCGTCTTTGCGCCTTTGCGAGAAATGTTTTTTTGTTTTTATGATTTCCCGACCGTAACGTCATAGCCGCCGGCAATCAAAAGCTCCATCACCTTGGCATAGGTCTCGGCGACGATGGCGCCGCAGCGCTGGCGCATCTCGGTCCGGTCGCCGACAATGGCGTCACAGGTGATGCCGTCGTAACGGCTTCCGTAAGTCTGGCTGAACCATGCACCAAGATCCCGGAGCATATAGGTGAGATTCTCGTCCTGGTATTCATCGTCAAGTCCCTTGCCGGCATAGAGGCTGAGCAGGCAGGCGGCGCCGGTCAGCGTGCCGCAGGGACCTTCGGCAAAACCGCAGCCGTTGGCCAGCCCCCCCATAGCCCTGATCAGGTCGGGATTGCTCTTTCCCTGGGCTTCCAGCCCCAGCATGAGCAGGATCTGACTGCAATAATAGCCGTGGTAGGATAATTCCATCATCCTTAACTGGATCTGATCCATTGGTGTATCCTCCGTACGTTAATCTTTGTGTGCCACCAGCAGATAATATCCCGGTTTTCTTCCGGAACCCGGTGCCCGGCAGCAGAGCCCCTCAAGTGACCCGTTGGCCAGAATCAGCCGGGCTGCCAGCTCGCGCAGCAGGTGGGTGTGGTCTTCCCAGAGGAGCATGGTAAAGCCGTTTTCGGAGAGCCATGCTTCCGGTTGCCCGGTTGCCGGCTCTCTGCGGTACATGTCGCTCAGTATCAGGTAACCGCCACTTCGCAGCAGCCGCCGGAATTCCGTCAGCGCCCGGAGCGGTTCAGTCAGCAGGGACAGCACGCATTCACAGATGATGCCGTCGTGGCTCTCATCCGGGTATGGCACGGCCTCGGCTTCAGCCTCGGAGAGCAGCAAATCCGGGTTTCTCCGTAGCCCCTCGGCAATGAGTGTGCTGGAAATATCAACGCCTCTGGCGTCAAAGCCGTAGCGGCTGCGCAGATGTTCGACGCTGGCGCCCGCACCGCACCCCACGTCGAGCAGCTGTGCCCCGGCAGCAAAAGAGCAGTGCGCAAGCGCCCGGTCGGTCAACATCAAACCACCCGGCCGGATCGTCGTGCCGGTAACGTCCCGTAATGGGCCTGACTCGTACACTGTGCTACTTGTCCTCAAGGATCCGCTCCGCATCGGCCATCTTGCCGGTCGCCAGCTCCTCGGAGACCAGCACCTGGCCGCAGGTGCGGCAGGCGGGGAGGTCTACTTCAAAATTCCCCTTCATGTAGGTAAATCCCACCTTCATGATCTCCAACTCTCCCCCGCAGGCAGAGCAGCTCCACCCGGTGGCCTCATTCGATACGCTCATTACTTGACCCCCACGATTTTCATGCGATGGCAGTATGAGTTGTGGACCGTGAACAGGCCATCTCCGGGGGTGTAATCGACCCAGAAAGTGACGTTTTCTGACTGAAGAGAGGCGCGGTACTGCCCGTTTTGCCTGTTCAGCAGCCGTTTGCCGGTCCGCTCCGCATGGTAGATCACCATGCGGATGTCGTCCTCCAGAATCCGCCGTTCGTCGATCCTGCGCCGAACATCTGGGGTCATGGTCAGCGCGATCTGTTCATACGTGTTCACTTTATCATCTCCCCTTTCTCCAAACTCCCGGAGGAGCGCCTGCTTCACCCGGGCGCGGTTCGTGCGCCGTTCGGACCAGGAAATCCTGCCACGCGCGGCCGGGTCTCCTCCCGCCACTGTCGGGAAGAGCAATTCGATCAGGTGGCTGACCCGTGCGCCGCCGGCAGCCAGATGGTCGCGGCACATGGCGCAGTAAGCCAGGTAATCGTGGCCGTTCCCGGTAGAAAGCCTCCGGGTTACGACATCCTTCGCCAGCTTCGGATTGGCGTTGAACATGAGCCCGCCGTAACCGCAGCACTCCGGTTTGTCGCCGCTCAGGGGAAGTTCGTCTATCGCCATGCCGAGTGCCTGCACAAGGTGCCTGACATTCCCCTGGGTTTCCGGTTCGTGACGGGCAGTGCAGGGGTCGGCAATGGCGACGATCGTTCCCGCTGTCCCCCCGTTGTCAACAGGGCCCCCCTGTTCCTCCACGATTTTCCAAAGCGAAGCCGCCTCCATTTCGGGAATGTGCTCTTTAAAGAGACTTTGACAGGTGGAACAGGCAGTTATGATCCGTGGACTCCCGAGTTTCTGCCACTCGCTGCGCACTGTTGCCATGCTCTCTCTGAACAGGTCGTCGCGACCGGCCCAATACGCGGGAGCGCCGCAGCAGCCGAGCATGATCCCGACGCCGCCGGTCAGCCGCTCCCGCAGATAGCCGTATGAGGAGAGCACCTCGCCGGGCGAGGTGGCGCAGAGCTGGCAGCTCGGAAAGTAGAGCCAGGCGCTCTCCTGTTTCCCCGGTTCATGGCGGGCGAGGGCGAAACGCTCGCCACTGCTGTGAGCCATGTCCTGCAGGGCGAATTCGTGAAAGGAGAGCGGCATCAGTTTCTGTTCATTCATGGTCCGGCGGGCCTGAAGGCAGAGGTCCCCCATGTGGAAATCGTTGGGACAGACTGTTTCGCAAAGGCCGCAGTTGCTGCAGGAGTTGACGAACTGGTTCTTGGTATGGGCCGCGCCGTAGATGACCCGTTCGTTGTTGAAAACCTGCCGGGCGTATTTCTTCGGGTAAGCCTGGTATCGCTCCAGGAAAAGGCAGGCTTTGACGCACTCCAGGCATTTGCACTGAATGCAGCGCGCCGCCTCTGCCCGCGCCTCGTCATCGCTGAAGCCGGCAGCGCGGCTAGCGGGTTGAACTCTGGGGATCGGCGCGATTCCGGCCAGATTGGTATAAAGTCTAGTCTGGAACGGCCCGTCGTTGCCCCGGCCAGCCTCCATGTTCGCCTTCTGAATGA
>JBAYTT010000187.1:0-8047 GCA_041675485.1 Pelobacteraceae bacterium
CGGCGTTCCAGTGTTGCAGCAATCCGAATATGCCGATTCCCTCGGGATAAGCAACGAGAAACCGTTCCTTGTCCGCCAGTGCGCAGAAACCGGTTTCGGACTCAGTTTGCCGGCCGGTACTGAAAGCGCCGTGAAGAACAACGACGAGAGGCAAGGGAGTTGCGGCACGATAGCCGGGAGGAATATGTATCAGAAAGTTGCGATGTGAAAAACGGTAGATGGTACCGGTAGAAACGTTATAGGTGCCTGCGGGAGGCTCCGGAATTCCCGGGAGGATTGGCAGGCAGCCGGTATGAAGCAACAGTACCGCCATCATGATTAACTGTCGCATACAGGAGGTGAAATACATAATTTACACCATAAGTTCAGAACGCGTCGTCAGTCCGATATTTTTTCCGAGCATTGTTTTTCATTTTTGGTCTTGTTGATGACAGCCGCAATCTGGTTGGCAAATGCCATTGCAAGTTTCAGGTCGTCATGGTTAAAGACTCCCACCTGCTTGTTTATTACCTGCAATACCCCAATTACTACTCCGTCAGCACGGAGCGGCACGGCAATCATTTCCCGGGTGGTAAACTTTAATTCCTGATCGACATAGCGATAAAAACGCTCATCCGTCTGGACATCGGGAACGATCAGCGGAGTGTCGTTTTCGGCGACCCATCCGGCTATTCCCTGCCCTTTGGGTACCCTGAAAAATGGAAGAATATCACTCTGCTCTCCCATTACCACTTCGAAATCCAGATGACCGGTAAAATGGTCGACCAGCAGCAGACTTCCTGCTTCGGCTTGAGTCAGCCGGCAGATTGACTTGACCGAATGGTCCATTATCACAGACCGCTTAAGGGATGAGTTTACAAGTGCCGCCATCTCCATCAATCCAGCCAGTTTGTCATGGATAATCAGGTCAGTACCATCCTGTCTCATATCGTTCACTCCTAAATT
Organism: Pelobacteraceae bacterium; assembly: GCA_041675485.1. GTDB lineage: Bacteria > Desulfobacterota > Desulfuromonadia > Geobacterales > Pseudopelobacteraceae > JACRCG01. The sequence continues at coordinate 946 of JBAYTT010000187.1, forward strand.
GGATTTACAGGAACAAATAAACAACAAAGGGCCGGATAGAAGATCCGGCCCTGACTGTTTATGGTGGGCGTTACTGGGATTGAACCAGTGACCCCTGCCGTGTGAAGGCAGTGCTCTCCCGCTGAGCTAAACGCCCCTTGATACATATCTGATTACCAGAGCAGCCTGTTGCTGTCAAGGGAATGCTGGTAGTTGCCGACCTGCATACAAAAAGTTCAATTCTTTGTCAAAGGACACATTGACACAATATGATACTAATTGATTCACATTTATACGTAATAAGTCATTATTCCCGTCTATATACATTGCTTGCGCATACAAGAGTGATGCAGCTCGACACACAACGATACAACTTGACTTGATTTGATACATGCTGTATCGCATAATATGTAATAGTATTGTGCGCAAAATCGGCGCCTACTCATAGCAACACAGACATTCTCAACCGGGAGCTAACATAATGCCGCAAGAAAAAAATATTCAGAAAGCAGATGAAATGAAGGCCGGAAAAGCCGATATCAATGCCATTATGGATGACGCTCCATTATTCGCCGGGCTGGATGATTATATCTTGAAGCAAAGTGCGAGAATGAAAGAGGCAATACCAAAGAAGGCGAAAGAGAAGACAAAAAGTAAGAAAAAGGTTAGTGCAGTAAATAATCTAAACACTCCGGCAACTTCAGGTCGGTCCATGCCCAAAAACACCCCTAAGCAACGAAAGACACCGACAACGGAAATCAGTTCGATGCTATATTCCGTGGCCGAAATGTGTGCACTACTCAAAATTTCAAGGGCAACTCTTGTTAGGATGGATAAGTCAGGGCAACTGCCCGGCAGGATCAAGCTTGGTGGTTCGGTGCGGTTTCACCGAGAAACAGTTGAAAATTGGTTACAAAGCCTCATTTCCACTCCGACTCCGCCTTAGTATACTGCAGGGTCAGGAGCTTCGATCATGGGGTTGAGGCGAACAGCCAGCGAAAAGAGATACGGGTAGTCTTGCTTTAAGTGATGCATGTACATGACCCACTCGCGTGATAGATGCCCAAATACACGCTTTATATCTCCGTTAATATGATCTATATCGCTCTGCGGCATATTTTCAAACGAGTTCCGCGCCTCAAGTTCTTCGACCAGATGAAAGACCGCCCATAGCAAGTCGGTGAATTCTTCATGCTCCAAAAGGTTCTGATTCTCAAGCAGACTGACCAAAAAGCTCCGTTTTTCGACAAGGAACTTCTTCAGACCGAGCTTTTCACACCGGCCGAATTCGATTATGATATTACTTTTCCTCAGATATTCGAGTGCCATGGAAAAATCCTGCTCCTTCCATGTCCCGTTGATCAATAAGTGACGCTTCAGATTGTCGCAGGAATCAACATACGCCGACAACTCTTTAAGAAGACGATTACCTACTTCACTGAAAAAGACGCCAATAACCATATTCAGTTTTCTCATGACAGCCTGACGCTCTCTCTCCTTCAGCACACGTTCAATCATCAGTGTAACAATAATGACATAAACAGGCAGAAAAGCGAGATTACCCAGGAACCAAATAGTCAGTTCCTTGGCGCTCCCAAGCAGAATATAATCCATGCCGTAAAGAGCTAGCGAGACTGATATTAATGAATATATCATTAACTTCTTGTTGAGAATCAGCTTGCGAAGCACTCGGACAGCCTCCTTTGGCCCTATAAACAGAATAAGAACATTGACAACGTTATATTAAGTAAGGAACTCGGAAAAACAACGTATAAATTGCCAAAACGGGTGACGTTCAACGTTCACGAAGTGCATCGACAATCGTCAGTCTGCTGGCTCTGAATGCCGGAATGACACCGCCAACAAATCCCATTGCGACAGAAAAAACCAGCGATTTCCAGACTATTTCAAATGTCAGCGTAAAGGAGAATGCCAACTCGGAAAAGGTCTGCCAGTTCATGGTTGAAATGGTAATCAGTTGCATGAACGATGCACAGACAATCCCAGTGACACCCCCAATCAGCCCCAGAAACAGTGATTCAAGCAGGAATGCCAACAGCACGTGTGAACTTTGAAAACCAAGCGCACGGAGCGTTCCGATCTCTCCTACCCTGTTGGCCACAGCTGCATACATGGTTATCATGGCGCCGATGATTGCTCCTATGGAAAAGATAACCGTCAACGAAAGGCCGAGAATACGCAAAAATTTTGCCATTGCTTCAGACTGGTCGCGGTAATATTTTGTTTCGCGGCGAACATCGACCGTCAGTCGGGGATCCGATTCCAACTTGGACTTGACAGCAGTAAATGAAGCGCTGTCACGCAAGCGAAAGATAAGTGAAGAGTAGACGGGACGCCGAAATGCCTGCATAAGTTGCGTTGCATCACCCCATATTTCTGAACTGAAGCCGGTTGCACCGGCATCAAAGATTCCAACCACTGTCCAGTCACGCATACCAAAGCGAAGCGTTTCACCAATTCCACCACCTTTGAATCGAGTGGCAATACTGCTGCCAGCCATAATCTCAGACGAGCCGGCTCGAGGCATCCGCCCTTCCCGCAACAAGACCTGAGGTCTGAGTTGCAGCGAAACAGGTTGAATTCCGCGTATGACAACATTGGCAGGTTTATCACTCCCCCTTTTCGGAAGGCTGATTAACACCACCAACTCCTTTGCAAGAAGAGACTCTCCCTGACTGCCAGTCGCAATATCAGGAAGACTTTCGATGATTGCTGCCTGGAGCCGCTCAACCCCGCTTTGAACTTCCGAGTTAGCAGATTTACGGGTGATAATAACATTATCCTCAGAACCGGTTTCAATCAGTGTTTTTTCCAATCCGGCGGAGAGCATCAGGATTGATGCAAAGACAAACACAACCAGAGCCATTCCAGAAGCTGTTAAAAAGGTTGTCAACCGCCGTGTGGATAGATTACGGATACTATAAGAGATGGGGATTGCCATTGGCACTATTGTACCGGTAGCGTGATGACGAACCTGCTGCCACCAGTTGGAGGAGATTCAACAGAAAGAGTTCCACCGTGAGCTTCAATTATACGGTAGCTGATTGCCAAACCAAGTCCGCTTCCAGAAGGTTTTGTAGTCCAGAATGGCTCGAACAGATGTTTTGCAGCATCTTCCTCTATCCCGGGTCCATTATCAGTGACGCTGATAGTAATGGTATCAGGAGTAGCGCAGCATCCAATCTGGATTAATCCCTCTTCCTCTACAGCATCCGCAGCATTTTGCAAGAGATTTATGATAACCTGATGAAGTTGGTTCGGATCGGCGGAAACTTCCGTAGAATCCGGAACAGTATTGAGTAATGTTATTGATGAAAAACGAGGGTCATGAGCAAGAAACAGGAATTCTTCCTCGATATACGGACGCAACAAGATTCGTTTGATCTGGGGCGTAGTTGGCCGCGCATACATCAAGAATTCTGATATCAACGCGTCAAGCCGTTCCGCTTCGCGAATAACAATTGCCAGAAGGCGCGCATCGGATTCCTTTATATCTGCCGTGCTTGATAATAATTGAACAGATCCGCACAAGGCTGCAAGAGGATTTCGGATTTCATGTGCCATACGGGCAGAGAGTTCTCCCAGCGCTGCCAGGCGATCCGCCTTTTTCAGAGCTGCTTCCATCCGCCTGATATTTGTAATATCCCTGAAGTTTAAAATATAACCGGCCAGAATGCCCTTGCTGTCATTAAAGGGAGCAACATGGTAGCCCAGCGTCATAACAGTACCGTCAGTCGCTTGAAATTCAAATTCCCGTTTCTTCGAGTGGGTATTCGGATTTAAGAATTCGGACAACTGCGGGAATACCACTTCAATCTGTTTATCATAGGCATCAGATTGACTGAGTCCAACAATGGCTTCAGCATACGGGTTAAATACCCGTATCCGGCCGGATACGGTTGTTGTAAGAAGACCACTCTCGCTATGGGCAACAATGGCGGAGTTTAATTGAGCCAGTTCAAAATAATTGATTGAAGAACGCTGGAGGGCCTCTTCACTCAGGCGGGCACGCTCTGCCAATAATCCGGTAATAAATGCAGTCAATCCAAACGCAATAAGATTAAATGATATTGTATAAAACAGCCGTAAGGCGCCAACCTGGTGAGCATCTTCCTGGCTCAAACCAATAAATGAAAGATAGCCAAAATACTGAAAATCAAGAATAGTACCGTACAAAATTCCGCACAGTGACGCCGTATAAAGAGCCTGACGACGCCCGAGCAGCATACCGGCAATCATGATTGAGAGGAGGTAAAGAAACGAATATGGGCTTAATATTCCACCGGTGAACAGCAGAAGAACCGTTACAAACAGCAGATCCCAAATAACCTGTAAATTTGTTAGAAAAGGTGTAAATCTTTGTCTTTTAAGTGCCAGGAGGGAGACCAATGAGAACAAAAAAGAAAACGCCATCAGCCTGATGACACCAGCCTGATAGCGTTCGATTTCTGCGAAAGAGTTCTGAAGTTTTAAAAAAAGAGTTGATACCAGAAAAAGAAAAGTAACGATTATTCTGGCATAAATGAAGAGCCGTAGCCTTCGTTCCGAGCCAATATTATCAGCCACCAACTGCCCCGGCCAATTTAAAGATCGGCAAATACATGGCAACTACCAGACCACCTACCGCAGTCCCAAGAAACACCATCAAAAGCGGCTCCATCATTGCAGTCATTGCACCAACGGCATCATCAACCTCATCATCATAAAAATCGGCAATTTTGTTCAACATTGCGTCCATTGCCCCGGTCGCCTCGCCAACAGATATCATCTGGACAACCATCGGTGGGAAAACTCCACACGCAGCAAGCGGTTCAGCCATGGTTTTGCCTTCAGATATTGCCTGTCGAACGGCGTATATCGCCTCTTCGACAATCTTATTACCAGCAGTCTTGGCAACGATTTCGAGACCATCCATGATCGGCACACCAGAGCTGACCATAGTACCTAGTGTCCTCGTAAATTTTGCTACGGAAACTTTCCTGATAAGTGGACCGGCAATCGGAGCTTTTAGCGCCATTCGATCAATATTTTTCTGCCCACCCGGAGTGGCATAATATTTTTTTATGGCCCAAACAGTCGCATAGAAACCGCCGATAAGAACAACAATGTATTTAATCAGAAAATTACTGAGAGCAATAACAAACTTTGTCGGAGCTGGCAACTCTCCTCCGAAGTCTGCAAACATCTTGGCAAAGGTCGGAATAACAAAAACAAGAATAACTCCAACAACCACAACAGCAATGGACATGATCGTAATCGGATAGACCATGGCGCCTTTAATCTGCTTTTTCAACTTCATCGACTTTTCAATATAGGCGGCCAGACGCGTTAAAATGGTATCAAGGATACCGCCAACTTCACCAGCAGCTACTAGGTTCACAAAAAGGTTATCAAAAGCTCTCGGATGTTTGCCCAGTGCGTCTGCAAACGTAGAACCACTCTCAACGCTTTCCTTAACCTTGTACAATATTTCTTTAAACGCCTTGTTTTCCTGTTGGCTTGCCAGAATTTCAAGACATTGAACCAGTGGCAATCCGGAGTCAATCATGGTCGAAAACTGGCGCGTAAAGATAACGAGATCTTTCTCGTTAATCTTTCCACCGCCACCACCAAATTTCGGTAATTTGAACGCTAGCCCCTTGGATTCAGTTTTTATTGAAATATTACTGAAACCATATTTTTTCAGCTGCGCTTCTACAACGTCAACAGTTGCCGCTTCGATAACACCTTTTTGTGAGCCACCGGTTTTTGTGCGCGCTTCCCAGTTAAATTTCGGCATTGCAAGTCTCCTTCTTCATCAATTCAGTGCATCTGGGGACGGCGCATAGATGCCGCAGGGTTATTAAGCATTTGCTTGAATTCTTCAGGATCCTGAGAACGCCCGAGCGCTTCTTCAAGAGAAATCATCCGCTTCTGGAAAAGTGTAAAAAGGGATTGATTCATAGTCTGCATGCCGAATTTCTCTTGACCAATCTGCATCTGAGAATAAATCTGGTGAACCTTGTCCTCACGAATCAGATTCCGAATAGCAGCATTCGGCACCATAATTTCAAGAGCCAGCGCACGACCTTTTGTGCCCATTCTGGGAATAAGCGTCTGCGACATGACACCTTCCAGCACAAAAGAAAGCTGTGCCCTGATTTGCGTCTGCTGATATGGTGGAAAAACGTCAACAACACGATTGATCGTCTGGGCACAAGAATTGGTGTGGAGTGTTGCAAGACAGAGGTGACCGGTCTCAGCCAGGGTAAGAGCCGCCTCGATGGTTTCAAGATCACGCAACTCACCGACCAGAACAACGTCAGGATCTTGTCGCAAAACATATTTAAGAGCATTCTTGAAGCCTTTGGTATCGGCGCCTACTTCACGTTGATTGACAAGACACCCCTTATGGGGGTGGAGGTATTCAATCGGATCCTCGATGGTGACAATATGTTCACGACGATTTATGTTGATGTAATCTACAATTGAAGCCAGGGTAGTTGACTTGCCGCTTCCTGTGGGTCCGGTCACCAGAATAAGACCACGCGGACGGGCAGCCAATTCAGGCACGATCGGTGGCAGGTTTAATTCTTCAAAAGTAAGTATTTTATACGGGATAACCCTGAAGACACCAGCCACGGCGCCCCGTTGAATGAACATATTTCCCCTGAAACGTGAAAGCCCTTTTACTCCGAACGAAAGGTCCAGTTCGTTTTCTTCCTCGAACTTGTGTTTTTGAGCATCAGTCAGGACACTATAACAAAGCTGTTTTGTTTCTACCTGGTTCATGGGAGGGAAATCCATGGGCAGGAGATGTCCGTCAACACGCATTTGGGGAGGTGAATTGGTGGTAATGTGGAGATCAGATCCATTTGATTCCACAAGTATCTTCAGTAACTGATGAAGGTTGAGCATCTAAAAGCCCCCTGTTTAGTCGTCAGAAACGGTTATTCTCAACACTTCTTCAAAGGAGGTTACTCCCTCCTTAAGTTTTGTCAAGCCGGACTGACGCATTGTTTTAATACCAATTCGCATGGATTCCCGTTTGATTTCAGCAGTATTGGCGCCATTCAAAATCAATTCCTTTATTTCTTCACGTATCGGCATAACCTGGTAAAAA
>JBAYTT010000188.1:0-8026 GCA_041675485.1 Pelobacteraceae bacterium
AAGGGGAGCTGAAAAAAGACCAGCCCGTGCTCGTCAGGGTTCATTCGGAATGCCTGACAGGTGATGTACTCGGAAGCCTGCGTTGTGACTGCGGCGATCAGCTGCATCGCGCCATGGAGAAGATCGCCGCCGAGGGAAGCGGAGTAATACTGTATATGCGGCAGGAGGGACGCGGTATCGGGCTTGTCAACAAACTGAAAGCGTATGAGCTGCAGGACAAGGGGCGTGACACGGTTGAGGCCAACCTGGAACTCGGCTTCAAGGCCGATCTGCGCGACTACGGCATTGGCGCCCAGATACTGCTGGCCCTTGGCGTCACCAAGATACGTCTGCTGACCAACAATCCTAAAAAGCTGATCGGCCTGCAAGGATATGGCATTGATATCATTGAGCGGGTTTCAATAGAGTCGGAACCGACTGAAGCGAATCGGGACTATCTGGAAACCAAGCGCGAAAAAATGGGACACCTGTTGGAGAACCTGTAATGAACATCCTGCTGCACATCTGCTGCGGCCCCTGCGCCATTTTCCCCCTGCAACAGCTACGAACAGCCGGTCATGATGTGACCGGCTTTTTCTATAACCACAATATTCACCCGTATCAGGAGTATGCCAGGAGGCGGGATACCGCTGTTGAAATGGCAGAGCAGGAATCAATGCCATTGATTGTGCGGGATGATTATGATCTGGAAGGTTTTCTGGCTCACGTTGCCGCTGCACCGGACCTGCGTTGCAGCTATTGCTACTCATCGCGCCTTCGAGCTGTCGCGGAAGCGGCGGCCGAGAGGGGTTTTGATGCGTTTACCGCATCGCTGCTCTATAGCAGGTATCAGAAGCATGATGAAATCAGGGCATTGGGAGAACGGATCGGCAGTGAATACGGAGTGAGCTTTTACTACCAGGATTTTCGATCAGGGTGGCAGGAGGGAATACGGCTTTCCAAGGAGCGGGGACTCTACCGCCAACAGTACTGCGGCTGCATCTACAGTGAAAAGGAACGCTATCTGCCAAAGGCAAAATCGGCATGAGCGGACCAGGACGCACTCTCATTATTGCGGGGCTCGTCCTGCTTGTAGCCGGGCTTCTGGTTTCCTTCTCTCCAAGACTCCCCACCTGGCTTGGCAGGCTGCCGGGCGACATTTCCCTCAAGCGCGAAAACTTCAGCTTTTACTTTCCTCTCACCACCTGCCTGCTGCTTTCAGCCCTCGTATCGTTCATCATGTGGTTACTCAGAAAATAGACAACAAAAAAGCCCGTGTTGCCACGGGCTTTTTTGTTGCATTGCGATCAATGTCAATTAGTGAGTTAGAAGAGAATTCTTCGTCAACTAACTTATCCCATTCTCGGGATTAGGCATGGATAGCGCTTACGGGGCAGGTATCAACGCATGCTCCGCAGTCGATACAGGTATCGGCGTCGATAGCACGTTTTGAACCTTGCTCGCTGATAGCGTTAACAGGACAGGAGTCCTCACATGCTGCACAGTTTGTGCAATCATCAGTAATAGTATGGGCCACGATTTCACCTCCTTATTAGATTAGCTCTCCGGATGGAGAGCAAAATTCAATTTACTATACCGCTTTTTAAATGTCCAGCAAAGAAATCTACGCTCGGCAAATCCTCCAGTACATATTTTGTTGAATTCATTTCGCGTTCCGTGTATATATCAAAAACAGTTTTATTACAGCTAGTTATTTTAGTTTCGGTGTTATTTTTTTATTGATATTATAACCAAATCACCGTTTATTTTGAAGGGGGCACACATGATTATCATGGCACTAAACTGCGGTAGCTCATCGGTAAAATACCAGCTTTTCGATTGGCAGAAAATGGAGGTTGTCGCCAAAGGCATGGTAGAACGGGTTATTATTGGCGGATCGTTTATCATGCATGAAATCCCCGGCCGAGAAAACTATCATCACGAGCAGGACTGCGCCAACCACCAGGAAGCAATTGATCTGCTCATCAAGACTGTTACAGACCCGATACACGGGGTTCTGAAAAGTGTCGACGAGATATCAGCGGTTGGTCATCGGGTGGTGCATGGCGGCGAAAAATTCACCTGTTCAGTCATGATCGACGAAAGCGTTCTGGATGCCGTAAAAGAGGTTCAGCACCTTGCCCCTCTCCACAATCCGCCTAACATAGAAGGCATCGAAGCCGCACAGGCACTGATGCCGAACGTGCCGCATGTTGCCATTTTCGACACCGCTTTTCATCAGACGATGCCTGAACATGCCTATATCTATCCGCTCCCGTACGAATGGTATGAGCAGCACCAGGTTAGGAGATACGGGTTTCATGGCACCTCACACCTGTATGTGTCCAAGCGCGCAGCAGCTCTACTCGGCAAAAACCCGAAAGACACCAATATTGTCACCATGCACATCGGCAACGGTGTTTCGCACTGCGCCATCAAGAATGGTGTTTCTGTAGATACCACCATGGGGCTTACCCCGCTCGAAGGCGCGGTCATGGGCACCCGCTGTGGCGATATCGACCCGGCAATTCCCGCTTTCATGATGCAGAAGAACAATCTTTCGGCCAAGGAAATTGACAGCATTCTTAACAAAAAAAGCGGTGTAATCGGCATTACCGGCCGATTCACCGACCGGCGTGACGTTATCGAACACGCCAATGCCGGCGATAAACGGTGCCAACTTGCCCTGGATATCGAAGCATATCGTTTGAAAAAATACATCGGCGCATACATGGCTGCCGTCGGCAAACTGGATGCGGTCGTTTTCACCGCCGGGGTTGGGGAAATGGGCGCTGCGATCCGGGAAAAAGCTATCGAAGGACTTGAGCACATCGGCATCATCCTCGACCGTGAGCGCAACAAGGGCGCAATGACACGCAAACGTGAAACCCTGATTACCACAGACGATTCCCCGGTCAAAGTATTTGTCATTCCAACCGATGAAGAGCTGGTTTTCACGGAAGATGTTGTCGGCATCCTGAACGGCACATACACCGACCATATGAACTTCCAGTATTCATTTGCAAAAGTGGATTTTGTCAGAAAATAGTTATTCCGACTGAGCACTGAACTATAAGGCACCATACAATAAAAGCCGGCATATGCCGGCTTTTATTGTATCTGCACCCAGCTTCATTCCCCACGCAGAAACACCCAGCCCATAACGAGCAACTTCCAAAAAAACCGATACCATGACAAATGATTTTCCTTTGATATACTGCTACAGGGCAAGTGGCTTCTACGATTCAAGGAGTGTCGGGAGTGGTAATGCGTCGTCGCGCCAAGACAATCGTTATAATCCTTCTGGCCCTCGGGCTCCTTCTGACCGTCTTTGCAGCAGGTTCAAGCTGGCTTTTCTTAAACAGTATTTCCCGGCTTGAAACAGATTTAATGCTGACCGAGGTCAAGCGAGGCTACGAGAGCATACAAACTGAAATCGACCATATAGAAACCATAACCGGCGATTATTCAGGCTGGGATGAAGCATACCTGTTTGTGCAGAATGGTAACCTCCCCTTTGTTACATCCAACCTTGCTGATCCCGTGTTTTCAAAAATGAGACTTAACCTGATTGCCTACTTTAACTCAGCAGGGAAAATGGTCTTCGGCAAACTTTACGACCATCGAAACAACAAAAACCTTACCATCCCAGCCAGTCTTGCATCTCAGCTGACGCCAAAATCTCAGCTCTTGACACACACCTCGACCAGTAGCGTTATCAAAGGGTTCCTTGCAACTCAGGAAGGAATCCTCATGGTAGCATCACGTCCGGTCCTTACGAGCCAGTATAAAGGGCCAGCAAAAGGAACAATCATAATGGCGCGCTATCTTGACGCTCCGGAGATTCAGGCCATTGCCAAAAGGACCAGGCGATCTCTGAGTATTTTGCCGCTCGACTCGCCCGAACACTCGCGTATTAAAGCACTCAACAACTCTCCACTTGATGTCCATATCGAGACGACAAACGAAACCATCAAAGGCTATAGCAGCGTAAATGACATATATGGCAAAGTGGTTTTTTTACTCCGAGTGGAAACCCCCCGCAGTTTGTTCCAGCAGGGGCAGAAAGCCATCGGCATTTTTTTAGCTCTGTTTGCCGCAGTAGTAATGCTCTCGACCGGAGGGACCTATCACATTTTCGAACGACTGACCTCATCGTTAAAAAGACAGCAAGAGGCAGAAAAACATTATCGCACACTGGTCGATAAGGCCGCGGAAGGCATAATTCTTGTCACACATGAAGGATACTTTATTCTTGAAGCGAATGCCGCTTTTGCTTCATTTATTGGAATGACCGTGCAGGAAATACTCGGATGTTCATTACTGGATTATTTGGACGACAAGAACGAAGAGTGTATTGCAGAACTGGCCAGAATTCTCGATGAAACCCGTGAGCTTGAATTTCGTCATAGATCGGGGCATACGATCTTCGCCGAAGTCAATGGCAGTAGTCTTGCGTATCAGGAACAGGCTGTCCTCTCACTTATCATACATGATGTTACCGAACGAAAAAACTTCGAAGAGCAGCTCATGTACCAGGCAGGCCACGACCCTCTCACCGGCCTGCCAAACCGGAACCTCCTGAATGATCGGATGACCCAGGCTATTGCCATTTCAGAGCGCACGAGACAATCTATTGTGCTCATCCTGTTTGATCTGGACCATTTCAAGGTCATAAATGACTCCATGGGACATTCCTACGGCGACCAATTACTGATAACCGTTGCGCGAAGACTTCAAGAATTGATTCGGGGCAGTGACACAGTCTCCCGCATCGGAGGTGACGAATTTGTTGCTGTTATCACCACCAGTAACCGTAGCGAAACCGTAATTACGGTTGCCAATCGTTTTCTGGCGGCGATTTCGAGGCCATTCTCCCTGCAGGGGCAGGAGATTCATTTAACGGCAAGCATCGGCATAGCTCAGTACCCGGAAGATGGCGAAGATTTCGAGACCCTTTTCAAAAAAGCCGATACAGCCATGTACCACATCAAGGAACATGGCAGAAACGGCATCCAGTTTTTTGCCGAAGAGATGAATCGCAAAATATCCAAGCGAATGAAAATTGAATCTCAACTCCGGTATGCCTTGGAAAGGAATGAATTTCACCTCCATTATCAGCCACAAATTGAACTTTCGTCAGGAAAAATCGTCGGTATGGAAGTACTTCTCCGTTGGCATAACAACGAACTGGGATTGGTTTCGCCGGAAGATTTCATTCCGATAGCCGAGGATACGGGAATTATCATTGCAATGGGGGAATGGGCACTTAGAACAGCGTGCGTTCAATATAGAATCTGGACTGAACAGAATTTTCCGAAACTTCGGATGGCAGTGAATCTTTCGCCTCGGCAATTTGGCCATCACACCCTTGTGGAAATGGTACAAAACACCCTGAATGAGACCGGCATCGATCCATCCTGCCTTGATCTCGAAGTCACAGAAAGCCTGATGATGAATAACATTGAGGACTCAATCAAGAAGATGGTTGCCCTGAGACAACTGGGATTATCACTCTCTATCGACGATTTTGGTACAGGGTATTCATCCCTCAGCTCTTTGCAGCGATTCCCTCTCAACATACTCAAGGTGGATCGATCATTTGTCCAGGAAATCGGCAACGGCGGTAAATCCGTTATTATCCGGGCAATAGTTGCGATGGCCCACAGTCTCGGCCTGTCCGTAATTGCCGAAGGTGTGGAAACTGTGGAACAGCTCAATTTCCTCAGGAGCCATCATTGTGAAGAAGTTCAGGGATATTATTTCAGCCGTCCCCTCTCTTCAGACAAGTTTGGTGAACTCATCACAACATTCGACAGCGGCAATCCGACACTGTTTGAACCTCAACGTACCAGTATCCCGGCACTATAGCGCACGTACCCGCAAACCAATATATCAGTCAAAGGAATCAACCATGAGTATGTTCCGCTACCTGCACGAAGCACTATCAAGACAACCAATTGATTTGCCGGTCTTTAATCCGGTTGCCCTGGATCTTCTGCAACTGCTGGCAGAGCCGGAAATCAATTATTTCGAAGTTATCAGGGCAGTAAAAGAAGATGAGGCCTTATCGGCACAAGTTCTCAAAATGTCCAATTCTCCTTCATACATGGGTCGCGTCAAATGCGAAACGATTGAACATTCGGCGATACGGCTGGGGACTCAACAGATTGCCAACCTGGCAATTGCGGCATCTCATGCCTCACTGCACACATCCGACAATGCCGTGGTGAACGATATTATGCAGAATCTCTGGCTGCATTCGCATGCCTGTGCACTCGGTTGCCGGTCCATCGCCCTGAAAACCGGCCATCAGAGCTTTGCCGACCATGCCTATATGGCAGGCCTGCTCCATGACATCGGCAAGTTGTATCTGCTCAAGGCCATGGAACGGATCAACACCACAGACTCATCCATGCAACTTGATCAGGAGGTACTTCATGATGTTTTCTCTGAAATGCATGTGGAGTTTGGATGTCGCATTATGGATTGCTGGAATATTCCCGGCATCTACCGGAATATCGTGGCGGCTCATCATGCCGAGTACTCTGACTCCGATGATTTCCTGCTTGCCATCGTCCGGATGGTTAATATCAGCAGCAGAACATTTAATTTCAGCCGATACCCTACAAAGAAATTTCGTGAAGAACTCACGCTCGACTTCAGTTCGCTTCAGATACAAGAGTCGCATCTTTCAATATTAGAGGGAGTTATGAGAGGTGCGACGGAAGACATTCTTCAGTAATTCAGACTAGATTTCTGCGCGTTACCGGTTTTAACCCATCCATTATCATACGTATCCTGTTTCAGGTTCTGCATCGCCTTCGGTTCCAGCGAGATCGATTCCGCTTCAAAACGATTTGGTGATTTCCCTCAGAACAGAGGTTGCATAGCTCCCCTTTGGCAGGGCGAATTCCAGCCAGAGCAGATCACCATCCAGCCTGAATGTCGATTCGTTAAGCGGTACCCGCAGCGGCCTCCGCTCACCTTCCATACGTAATCCGCCCGGCATGTCAAAAAGAGGCAGATCCAGTTCCGCTTGCGCCATGATTTCGTGTTCAAGCTCCCAAGCTTCACCTTCAGGGCACTTCATCTTGCAGCCGAACATCGGCCCGCTCGCCGAGATTTCAAACGACTCAGCCCTCCCCCGCTCCACGGCAGCATCCGTAACAAGAAAACAAGCGCCGTTGACGTGTTTTATGGCCAGATCACCGGTCATCAGTTCGTCAATACGCTCGATACGCCGCGCCACGGCCTGATCGAACAGAAACGATTGAACTGCCGAAAGATACAGTTTTTTCAGTCGGGGATGAACTGCGGTAAAAGCTTTCTCGTATTCTCCCGGCCGGGCAATCAGCCGTTGCAGCACATCGCGCTCACTGCGGCAATGACGCGGAAAAAGCCGGAGCGCTTCGACCAAATCCCCCATTCGATAAGCGCCAATAGCGCCGGACCAATCCTCGTCCCGCACCGCATCCGGTTCGCCGATCAGGCAATCCACACTCTTCCGCCAATCTCGCAGCAGCATGGCCATACCGATCAGATGTGAATTCCCCTGCACACCATAGCGCTGCGATCCAAAGTAGTTCGGCACGCCACGTTTCACCAGTTGCTCAAGAATTTCCGGGACCAGCTGAGCGGCATCGGCGGACACACCACGAACACCGATACGGAAGCGATTCCCCTTGAGATGCCCCAGCTTGAGCTTGTTGGAGTGTCGCTCTGCTGCAACGACTTTGACGCCATCCAGTTGCAGGGCAAGAGCCTTCTCCGGATCCAGCCACTGTACGGAAATTGTCTGACGGGTAACGCCGACGGCATCTTTCATGCCGGCATAGCCGATGTCGCGCTCAGGAACCTTCAGGCTGACTGCGATCCGATGGATCGCTTCCAGCGTAGTAATGCCCCGTTTCTCGATGGTCAGATAGCAATGTTCACCGGAACCACACGGGAGATAGGAGGGAATTTCCTCGACCAGAAAATCTTCGGGAGACTCTTTTATGACTCCGCCGACACCGGGAATCTGACAAGTCAGGTATGGTTGGCT
>JBAYTT010000189.1:0-7972 GCA_041675485.1 Pelobacteraceae bacterium
AGCATATCGACCACATTCGCAGTGCCGGTTCTTTTGCCCGAAAGTTCAATGTGCCGGTGTTCGCCAGCCATCTGGTGCGCGCCAAGGCGGACAAATACTTCAAGAAAACTGTGGTGAACGAATTTGAAGCCGGTGCCGAACTTTCCTTCAGGGATGTCCGGATCGATCCCGTTCCCATTAC
Organism: Pelobacteraceae bacterium; assembly: GCA_041675485.1. GTDB lineage: Bacteria > Desulfobacterota > Desulfuromonadia > Geobacterales > Pseudopelobacteraceae > JACRCG01. The sequence goes on from JBAYTT010000189.1 coordinate 182, forward strand.
CCATGACAGTTGCGACCCGGTTGGTTTCGTGGTCGAGTCCCGTGAAGGGCGGGCGGCTTCCGTGACCGACCTGGGCATCGTCACCCGTCTGATTACCGAAAAACTGCGGGGTTGCCGCTTTCTCAATCTTGAGTCGAATCACGACGTTGATATGCTGATGAACGGACCTTATCCGTGGGAGCTGAAGCAGCGCATCAAATCCCGGCATGGACATATCTCCAACGAAGAATCGCTGGCTCTGCTGCACGAGCTTGCTCATGAAGGGTTGGAAGCTCTGGTAATGGCGCATCTGTCCGAGGTAAACAATCACCCGGAACATGTGGTGCGTTCCACCGAATCCTTTCTTCGTGACCAGAACATCTGTGCGCCGTGCATCGTTATCGGTGATCAGTATCATTCCAGTGCGGTCATGGAAATTTAGCGCCACCTGTACCCTAATCCGTAACGCCTCCGTGCCTTCATTTGCCCGGAACGCCTATAGCTTCAGGATTTAATGATAATTGACAGTGCTGCGGAGGACACCTGACACAACAGTGTTGTTCCTGCACAAACGACGGGCCGCTCCGGCATTCCGCGCATTCCGGCACTACGCCGTCACGGATTCGAATATGAATAATAAAACGAGGAGTTTGAACGATGATCCCACGCTATACCCGCGCCGACATGGCAAAAATCTGGGAACCGGAAAACCGGTTCCGCATCTGGCTTGAGATTGAAACCCTGGCATGCGAGGCCCAGGCCGAACTGGGAGTAATCCCCAAGGAAGTTGTGCCGGTTATCCGCGAGAAGGGTAATTTCAACATCGAGCGGATTGATGCCATCGAAGCTGAAGTAAAGCATGATGTCATCGCTTTTCTGACCTCCGTTGCCGAGTTTGTCGGCCCCGAGGCCCGCTTCATCCACCAGGGAATGACCTCTTCCGATGTGCTGGATACCTGCCTGTCTGTACAGATGGTGCAGGCAGCCGATGAACTGCTGGCCGACCTGGATATGCTGCTGGACTCGCTCAAGGTGCGTGCCATGGAACACAAGGACACGGTCTGCATGGGGCGCTCGCACGGTATTCATGCTGAACCGGTCACCTTCGGCCTCAAGCTGGCATCGTTCCATGCCGAGATGCAGCGCAACCGCACCCGTCTTCAGGCAGCCCGCGAGAACATCGCCACCGGCGCCATTTCCGGCGCAGTCGGCACGTTTGCCAATATTGACCCCTTCGTGGAAGAGTACGTCTGCAAGAAGATGGGGCTCGCGCCGGAACCGGTTTCGTCACAGGTTATCCCGCGTGACCGTCACGCCGAATACTTCTGTGTCTTGGCGATCATCGCCTCCTCAATCGAGCGGATCGCCATCGAAGTCCGCCATCTGCAGCGGACCGAAGTGCTTGAGGCTGAAGAACAGTTCACCAAGGGGCAGAAAGGGTCGTCGGCCATGCCGCACAAGCGCAACCCGATCCTTTCCGAGAACCTGACCGGCCAGGCCCGCTATGTGCGTGCCATGTGCATCCCGGCTCTGGAGAACGTCGCCCTCTGGCATGAACGTGACATCTCCCACTCGTCGGTAGAACGCTACATCGCTCCTGATGCTACCGTGGCTCTGGATTTCTCCCTGCGTCGCCTCAACGGCCTGATTCGCAACCTGGTGGTTTATCCGGACAATATGCTGCGAAATCTCAATCAGATGAAGGGTCTCGTGTTTTCCCAGAAGATCCTGCTCGACCTGACCCAGGCAGGCGTATCGCGCGAGGATTCCTACCGTCTGGTGCAGAAGAACGCCATGAAGGTGTGGGAACAGGGCGCCGACTTTCAGACCGAACTGCTGGCTGATCCGGAAGTAGTTGGGGCGCTCGGTGAAGCGAAAATCCGCGAAGCCTTTAATCTCAACTACCATCTGAAGCATGTCGATACCATTTTCAAGCGGGTCTTCGGTGCCTAAACTTTTCGGTTACATACAGGAGCTCCTGCAAACGAGCGACAGCGACGGTTTTCTGCTGTTCTGGGCCAAGGAAACCCTGGGTGCGCTGCTGATTCTGGCGCTGTTCTGGCTGCTGGCACACTTAGTGGTCATGGCATTGAACAAGTGGGGAAAACGCCTGACGTCGTTCACCTCCACCGATCTGGATGACCGTGTTCTGCAGCGGGTAATTCCCTACGTGTCGCGGCTGTTCATCGTGTCAGGGGTCTATCTGGCTATCCGGTCGCTGCCGCTGCACGAAAAGCTGATTCTGATCGTTTCCGGCCTTATCTATATCATCCTGGTGGTGATCGTCTGTAACCTGATATACCACGTTTTTGGCGAGCTGATGAAATGGTATGCTGCTGGTCAGGAGGACAGTGCCGGGGCTGTCATGTCGCGCCAGATGCTGCCGGTGGCCGAAAAGATCGTGTCGCTGTTTCTGATGGGCGCGGCGCTGATCGTGATTCTCAAGCATTTCAATTACGATATTTTCTCGCTGGTGACCGCCCTCGGCATCGGTTCGCTGGCCATTGGCATGGCTGCCAAGGATACGCTGGCTCATATGATATCCGGTTTTACCATCATGCTTGACCGCCCGTTCCGTATTGGTGACCGTATCCAGTTGGTCGGCGGCCAGATTGGCGATGTGGCGGATATCGGCCTGCGCAGCACCAAGTTAAAGACAATGGATAACCAGTTGCTGATTATCCCCAACTCAGATCTGTGCAATACGATGCTGACGAACCAGGCATTCCCAAACAGCCGTGCCAAGGGGCGTATCAACATCGGCGTGGCGTACGGGAGTGACGTCGATCAGGTCAAGGCGCTGCTGGTCACAACCGCCGCGGAAATAGACGGTGTGCTGCCGGACCCTGCTCCTGAGTCCTATTTCGTTAGTTTTGGCGATTCGGCCCTCAATATGGCGCTCTTCTTCTGGGTTGAAGAGTACGGAACCCTGTTTGCTGCCACAGATAAAATCAATTCCCTTATCCTCAAACGTTTTGCAGAACACTCTATCGAAATTCCGTTCCCGATCAGAACGGTGATAATGCACAAAGGAACAGACTGACATGGCCACTAGAATTGAAGTAGCGCTGAAAGATGGCGTACGTGACGCCCGGGGTGAACGGATCAAGCGTGAAATAGAGCACTTTCTGCATCTTGACGTTAAAGATGTCCGTACGCTTGACGTGTACACTGTCGATACTGAGCTTGCCGGTGATGAGCCGGAGCGTGTAGCCGCAGGTCCATTCAGCGACCCGGTTATTCAGGTTTGGAGCATCGATAAACCGGTGGGTGAGGGAAGGGCTGCCGGATTCGATTTTGCCGTTGAAGTCGGTTTTCGTCCCGGTGTCACCGACAACGTCGGCCGTACCGCCCGCGAGGCTGTTGCCTATCTGACCGGTCGCCCGTTCGCCGCAGGTGATGGCGTCTATTACTCGGTGCAGTATCTCCTGAAAGGGAAGCTGATCCTGGCTGACGTGGAGAAAATTGCCACCGGCCTGCTCTGTAATACGCTTATCCAGCGCTACAGTGTGCTGTCTGCCACCGATTTTGCTGCGAAGGGCGGTTTCCCGGTTGCAGTGCCGAAAGTCAGCGGTGAAACAAAAGCCGAAGTACGGGAAATCGACCTGGAAGTATCCGATGAAGAGCTGATGAAAATCAGCAAGGACGGCGTGCTGGCGCTGACTCTCGACGAAATGAAAATCATTCAGGCGCAGTACCGCGATCCGAAAGTTCTTGCCGCGCGCCTTGAATTCGGCCTCGGAGCAAAGCCGACCGACGTGGAGCTGGAATGCCTGGCCCAGACCTGGTCGGAGCACTGCAAACACAAGATTTTTGCCGGTACCGTGCAGTACGAGGATGAAAAAGGGAACAAACAGGAGATCAAATCCCTGTTCAAGTCGTTCATCCAGCGCACCACCAAGGATGTCCGTGAACGGATGGGGGACAAGGATTTCTGTCTCTCCGTGTTCAAGGACAACGCCGGAGTCATCAAATTCAACGAACAGCACTCGCTGGTGTTCAAGGTGGAAACCCATAACTCCCCGTCGGCTCTGGATCCATACGGCGGAGCGCTGACCGGCATCGTCGGGGTCAACCGCGACCCGTTCGGCACCGGCCAAGGGGCAAAGCTGATCTTCAACACCGACGTGTTCTGCTTTGCCGACCCGTTCTACGCCAAGCCGCTCCCGAGCCGATTGTTGCATCCCCGTCGTATTTACGAAGGAGTTGTGGAGGGTGTCGAACATGGCGGCAACAAGAGCGGTATCCCGACCGTCAACGGCTCCCTCGTCTTCGACGAGCGCTTTGCCGGCAAGCCGCTGGTGTTTTGCGGCACCGCCGGGCTGATGCCTGCCGTCGTCAACGGCCAGCCGGGGCACGACAAGTATATCAAAGCTGGCGACCTGATCGTCATGACCGGCGGCCGCATCGGCAAGGACGGCATCCATGGTGCGACCTTCTCGTCGGAAGAGCTGAATGAAAATTCGCCGGTAACGGCCGTGCAGATCGGCGACCCGATCACTCAGAAACGGATGTTCGACTTCCTGATCAGGGCCCGTGACAAGGGGCTCTACCGCTTCATCACCGACAACGGTGCGGGCGGTCTGTCATCCTCCATCGGAGAAATGGCGGGCGAATGCGGCGGCTGCCGCATGGATCTTGCCAAGGCCCCGCTCAAGTACCCCGGCCTCAATCCGTGGGAAATCCTGATTTCGGAAGCGCAGGAGCGCATGTCGCTGGCCGTGCCGCCGGAGCAGATCGACGAGTTCCTCGCCATGTCGGAGCGCTTTGGCGTCGAGGCCACCGTTCTGGGTGAGTTTACCGACAACGGTGTGTTCCATATGATGTACGGGGAGAAAACGGTTGCCTGGCTCCCCATGGAGTTCATGCATGAAGGCCTCCCGCCGATGCAATTGCCGGCCAAGTGGACCCCGCCGCAGCATGCCGAACCGATGCTGGATGAAAAGGGCGATTACACCGACGACCTGAAAAAACTGCTGTCGGCGCTGAATATCTGCTCCAAGGAATCGGTTGTCCGCCGCTATGACCATGAAGTGCAGGGTGGCTCCGTTGTCAAGCCGTTCAGCGGAGTCTGTAACGACGGTCCCTCCGATGCGGCGGTCGTCAGGCCTCTGCTTGAGTCGTTTGAAGGGGTTGTCACGGCCCACGGCATCTGCCCCCGCTATTCGGACATCGATACCTATCACATGACCGCCAACGCCGTTGACGAGGCGCTGCGCAATTACGTGGCGGTCGGCGGTTCGCTGGATCTGGTCGCCGGTCTGGATAACTTCTGTTGGTGCGATCCGGTCCAGTCGGAGAAGACCCCTGATGGCGACTACAAAATGGCCCAGCTGGTGCGTTCCAACCAGGCGCTCTACGATGTCTGCATGGAGTACAACCTGCCGCTGATTTCCGGCAAGGACTCCATGAAGAACGACTTCTATGACGGCACAATCAAGATATCGATTCCGCCGACGCTGCTCTTCTCCGTCATCGGCAAGATGGACGATGCTAGGAAAGCGGTGACCATGGATGTCAAACGTCCGGGGGACATCGTCTACCTGCTGGGTAAGACCGGCGATGAACTGGGTGGATCGGAATATCTGGCGCTCTCCGGAGCAATTGGCAACAAGGTTCCTCACGTTGATACCGCCCGGGCGTACAAGCGCTACCAGGCCTATCACGAGGCCGTCAACCAGAAGGTCGTTGCCTCCTGCCACGACCTCTCCGACGGCGGGCTTGCAGTTGCCGCAGCGGAATCGGCTTTTGCCGGCGGCTTCGGCATGAAGCTGGATCTCTCCCGCGCACTCTGGAAAGGTGATGCCGCCGGCAAGGGGGATTGCACGCTGCTCTTCTCCGAATCTGCATCCCGTCATCTGGTAACAGTGCATCCGGAACAGCGCGAGCAGTTTGAGGCGATCATGAACGATAACTGCTTTGCGTCGATCGGTGTCGTGACGGAAGAAGCAACGCTTGCGATTACCGGACTGAACGGTGATGCTGTTATAACTGCGAATCTGGCCGAGCTGAAAGAGGCGTGGCAGCAGACCTTGCGGGAGCTGTAGGCGTTATCTGACGAGGGAATTATATGAATCTCAATACTGATCATTACTCCCGATGTATCACTACACTGGAAACAACTCTTGTTCGTCTGAACGCGTCAGACCCGGAGGATATCGACTATGAAATCTTTCGTAATGCCGTGGTCAAAGGTTTTGAACTTACTCTGGAAACCGCCGGAAAGCTGCTGCGCAAAGCACTTAAGGCCTATACCGGCCGTCCTCGTGAAGTTGATGCCTTGACGTACAAGGACGTGTTGCGCCATGCCGCCAAACATGACCTGATGACACCAGAAGCCGTTGAACGCTGGTTTTCCTACCGTGACAACCGGAACAATACTGCTCACGATTATGGCGTTGGTTTTGCCGAAGAGACGCTGGAATTGCTGCCGCGATTTATCGGCGACGCCCGTGCATTGGAAGTCGTGTTGCGTGAGAGGTTGGGGAATGGGGCAGCTTGATCTTCGTCCGGAATGGCTGGCTATTGTCCGGCGCATTCTTGCCGATCATCTGCCCGATGCGGAGGTTGTCGCCTATGGAAGCCGGGTAAACGGAACCGCACACGACGGAAGCGATCTCGACCTGGTTGTACGTAACCGCCTTAATCCTCTGCTGCCGGTACGTAATCTGGGTGCCGTGAGGGATACGTTTTCTGAAAGCAATCTGCCGATTCTGGTGGATATTCAGGACTGGGCGCTGATTCCGGATAGTTTCAAAGAAGAAATTTCTCATAGCGGGTTTGTTGTCTTTCCCGGTGAAATAAGAAAACAGCCATGACCACAACCATCCACCATACCCTGAAAACCGTGTTCGGTTTTCACCAGTTCCGGGCTCCCCAGCAGGATGTCATTGAACGGGTGGTGGCGGGCGAAGATGTCTTTCTGGTCATGCCGACCGGCGGCGGCAAGTCGCTCTGCTACCAGGTGCCTGCCCTGCATCGGGACGGGGTGGCAATTGTCGTGTCACCGCTGATCGCGCTGATGAAGGATCAGGTCGATGCGCTTCTGGACAACGGTGTCCGTGCCGCCTGTCTCAATTCGTCACTGACGACCGAAGAAGCGCGTTACGTATTGCGCCAGATGCACCGTAACGAACTGGATCTGCTCTATGTTGCTCCGGAGCGGCTGCTCCTTCCCGATTTTCTGGATACGCTGGCTACGGTAAAACTGGCGCTGTTCGCCATTGACGAGGCGCACTGTATCTCCCAGTGGGGACATGATTTCCGGCCCGATTATGTGAAGCTGGGGCAGCTTCGGAGTACGTTCCCGGATATACCGATTGTGGCGATGACCGCGACGGCTGACCCGGAAACGCGCAAGGATATCGTCAACCAGCTCGGCATCGGTCATGCGACGGTGTTTGTCGCCGGTTTCGACCGTCCGAACATTACCTACACGGTTGTTCCCAAGCATAAGCCGTTTGTGCAGCTGACCGGATTCCTGAAAGGGCGCGGCGACGAGTCCGGCATCATCTATGCCCTGAGCAGGAAGCGGGTCGAGCAGATTGCCGACCAGCTGAAACAGGCAGGATTCTCCGCTGCCGCCTACCATGCCGGCCTGTCCGACAAGGAACGGAGTCGGGTGCAGAATGCATTTCGCTGCGATGACCTGCGCATCGTGGTAGCCACCGTTGCCTTCGGCATGGGGATTGACAAACCGAATGTCCGCTTTGTCGTTCATTACGACATGCCGAAGAGTATTGAGAGTTATTATCAGGAAACCGGTCGTGCTGGCCGGGATGGCCTCCCCTCCGAGGCGCTGATGCTGTTCGG
>JBAYTT010000190.1:0-7940 GCA_041675485.1 Pelobacteraceae bacterium
ATAAACAAAATAGTACGGATGCCCCGGGCCGAATAGCGCTCGGCCTCGCGGAATGTTTCGCGGATCTCCTTGACTCCCGAAAGGATCGCCGAGAAGAAAATGAAGTGGGATTTCGTTTCTGCAGCGATGATGTGGGCCAGCGTCGTCTTGCCGCAACCGGGCGGCCCCCAGAGTATAAGGGATGCAAGCGAATCGTTTTCAATCATGCGACGCAGGATGCGGCCATCACCAACAAGGTGCTCCTGCCCGGAGAATTCGGCAACGGTGCGCGGACGCATGCGCTCGGCAAGCGGCGCGTGCGGCGAAATTTCCGATCCGGAAGGTGCTCCGTTCTGTTCCCAGAGATCTGGCGTATTCATAGTGGACGGAATCCCTAGCGAAGATCGCGCCGGCTGTGACGGCTGATTTTTTCAGGTTTGATGTCCCAGATTTCCCGGGCATATTCGGCGATGGTGCGGTCGCTGGAAAATTTGCCCATTGAAGCGGTGTTGAGGATTGAAGTCCGGGCCCACTCATACGGCTGCTGATACAGCAGATCCACCTCGTCCTGACACGCGACATAGGATGAGTAATCAGCCAGCAGCAGGTAATGGTCGAGCCCCAACAGTGTGTCGACAATCGGCTTGAAGAGATTGTGATCATCCGGTGAAAAACTGCCGTTGCCGATCATGTCGATAGCCAGTTTCAATTCGGGATTATGGGAATAATAATCGTATGGCTTGTAGCCGGCTTTTTTCAGTCCCGTGACCTGATCGGCGGTCATGCCGAAAATGAAGATATTGTCGCGCCCGACCTCTTCCATGATTTCGATATTGGCTCCATCCAGAGTGCCGACTGTCAGTGCCCCGTTCAACGAATACTTCATGTTTCCGGTGCCGGAAGCCTCGGTGCCGGCCGTGGAAATCTGTTCGGAAAGGTCGGAGGCCGGAAAGATCATCTCGGCAAGGGAAACGTTGTAGTTGCCGAGGAACACCACTTTCAGCAGATTTTTAGCCGCAGGGTCGCTGTTGACGACCGAACCGACGGAATTGATCAGCGTGATGATCAGCTTGGCCATGTAATAGGAGGGAGCAGCCTTGCCGCCGAAGATGACGGTACGCGGCGCGAAATTCCCGCCGGGATTGGCCTTGATGCGGTTATACCGGGTGATGACATGCAGCACATTGAGAAGTTGGCGTTTGTATTCGTGGATACGTTTCGTCTGGCAGTCGAACATGGAATCTGGCGACACCTCGATGCCGTTGTGAACGCGAATATAATCGGCCAGCCTCTGTTTATTGGCCCGCTTGACCTCCAGCCATTGCTGCTGGAATTCATGATTTTCAGCCAATGGGACCAATTTTTTCAGCTCACCAAGGTCGGTAACCCATCCCTCGCCAATCCTCGACGAGATCAGGTCGGCCAGCCAGCGATTGCAGTATTTCAGCCAGCGCCGCTGGGTGATGCCATTGGTTTTGTTGTTGAAACGTTCCGGCCAGAGTTGATAAAAATCGCGGAAGAGGTCGTTTTTCAAGATTTCGCTGTGCAGCGCCGAGACGCCATTGATCGAATGGCTGCCGACAATGGCGAGATGCGCCATGCGCACGCAGCGCTCTCCATCCTCGCCGACGATCGACATCCGCCGCAGCCGGTCGTTGTCACCGGGGAAACGGGCGATGATCTGCTGGATGAAGAGCTCGTTGATGCGGTAAATGATCTGCAGATGGCGCGGCAGGATTTTCTCCATCATCTCCACCGGCCACTTTTCAAGCGCTTCGGGGAGTATCGTATGGTTGGTATAGGCAAAAGTGTTCAGGGCGATGTTCCACGCTTCTTCCCAGCCAAGCCGCTTTTCGTCGAGCAGAATACGCATCAGCTCGGGAATCGCCAGAGTCGGATGGGTATCGTTCAGCTGAATTGCCACCTTTTGCGGCAATTGGGCAAAATCGTCATGTTTTTTTGCAAAGCGGTAGAATATGTCCTGCACCGTGGCCGAGGAGAGAAAATACTCCTGACGCAGGCGCAACTCCTTGCCCTCCGCCATATGGTCAGCCGGATAGAGAACCTTGGAAATATTTTCGGTGCGCATTTTCGATTCGACGGCACCGATGTAGTTTCCCTGGTTAAACGAGCCGAGTTCGAAATCACGGGTCGATTTGGCACTCCAGAGCCGCATGGTATTAACGGTTTCATTGCCGTACCCCGGAACCGGAAAATCGTAGGCAAGCGCCATGACATCCGTGGTATCGACCCAGGAATAGCGGGTCTCCCCACGCTCGTCCCGGTAGCTTTCAACCCTGCCGTGAAACTTGATCTGGTGCAGATGTTCCTGACGGTCAAACTCCCATGGGTTGCCGTAGCGCAGCCAGTTGTCCGGATATTCATGCTGGGCGCCATCAACAATTTTCTGGTAGAACATGCCGTATTCGTAGCGAATGCCATACCCATAGGCAGGCAGGCTCATGGTAGCCATTGAATCGAGAAAACAGGCTGCCAGACGTCCCAGGCCCCCATTGCCGAGTCCGGCATCCCACTCCTGCTCCTGCAGTTCTGCAACGTCGATTCCCATCTGCTTGAGAGCGGTCTGCCACTCCTCCATCATCTCCAGATTGATCAGACTGTTGCCGAGCGTCCGCCCCATCAGGAATTCCATCGAAATATAGTAAACCCGCTTGGCGTCGTTGATATAGTAGGATTGCTGGGTATCAAGCCAGCGATCAACCAGGACATCGCGCACGGCATAAGCCAGCGCCTGATACAGATCAGCCTTGGTGGCCGAGAATTTATCCTTGACCAGGGTATATTGCAGGTGGCGGAGAAAAGAACGCTGCAGGTCTACCACAGTTGGTTTCTCGTTACTGACGGGAGTCGTTTCTACTGTGGTCATGGCAGCCATCCTTTTAGTAAGTTAGAAATATTCTCATGCAGAAATTATTTCATTAACGCACATATCCTGTAAGGGTTAGACAGAGTTAGCAGACAGGAAACTATATAGATTTCTAACGCTTAATGCAAGGATGAGCATTCCAATTCTGCGCGATCTCTGCTATGGTAGAAAAATGGGTGAGAAACTGATCTGTAATAACAAAAAAGCCTATCACGATTATTTTATCGAGGAGAAGCTTGAAGCGGGACTGGTACTGCAAGGGACTGAAGTCAAGTCACTGCGGGGCGGCAAGGCCAGTCTTAATGATTCATTCATGCTCGTGCGTGACGGTGAGGCGTACCTGCATAATTTGAACATTTCACAGTACGAGTTCGGCAATCGCCAGAACCACCAACCTGACCGCAACCGCAAGCTGTTGCTGCATCGCAAGGAAATTGACCGCCTGTACGGCAGAATCCGCGAGAAGGGACTTTCAGTCATTCCGCTCCGCCTCTATTTCAAGGACGGACTGGTCAAGGTAGAGATAGGCCTTGCCAAGGGAAAGAAACTGTACGATAAACGGGAGGATTTGAAAACGAAGGACAGCAACCGTGAGATGTCGCAGGCGCTGAAGGCAAGAAACCGGGATTAAGAACGGTTCGACGTTCAAGGTTCAAGGTTCGGGGTTCAACGTTGAACCAAGAACATTGAACAGATTATTTTAAAAGGGGGGCGTAAAGGTTTCGACGGGGAATTGAAAATCTGGGGAGCACCGGGTCGGGGCAGGTGGCCGACCTTAATAAACCTGCACGGCATTAATTGCCGACAATTATAACACTCCTATTGCACTAGCTGCTTAATAGGCGTCCCCGACTAAGATGCCGATGGTAGGAAGGGGGCGTCACTCACTATCGGATAGGGGAGCGCAACGCCCGTAGCGCAACCCGAAACTCAACGGGATCGCCGTCTGACTGCCTTGTTCGTTGCGCAGGCAGATGGTTAAACCGAGCAACGGAATAACGGTGTAGGGTCTCAGATGCTAGGTTTTTCGGACGTGGGTTCGACTCCCACCGCCTCCACCATTTAGCAGTCCGGCACCATCCGGACAAGTTCAAAACCCCTTGAGAAATCAAGGGGTTTTTCTTTCAATACAATTTGAAACACAGTGATACACCTTGAAACTGTTTGCATTTACCCTGGCCTCTACTCTCGCTCCTGCCATTGTGATATTTGAAGACTGATTTCAAGAATTAGCTCTTTAGCTGTAGTCATTTCACATCAACATTCTTGATTCCATCAGGCCGCCAGCTAGGTGGTATCACATGACTCCCCGATTTAGCCTTGTCCTTTACCAGACTACCAAAAGTAACAGCCATACTGCCGAACCGGTCATTGATCTTATCCATGGCCTGTGTTGCAAACAGCTTCTTCCGCTCGTCCTCAAACAGTGGCAACTGCTCTGCCTGGTGTTTCAGGTTGGAAAGGCACACCCCCAGGAGCCTGACTGGCTGTTCCAGTTCGACGGTAGCAAGGATCGACAGCACCGCCTTGTAGATTTCGTCACTCTGGTTGATATAGTTCTTTAACGACGTCTGCTTCCCCCAACTGGTATAGAAATCGGCGTATCTCACGTAGAGATGGATCGTCTTCCCCGAAACATTGTACTTCCTTGCCCTACTCCCGACCATTTCCGAAAGTTGCAGCAGAAAGCGCCTGATCTCCGCAGGATCGTCGATATCCCGCTCCAGGGTGCGCGAATGCCCTACTGACTTTACTTCATCTTCTTCACCGAACTGAATCACAGGAGAATGGTCGATCCCCTGCCCCATCAGCTTGAGGCGCGTACCGATTATGCCGAACTTTTTCGTCAGGCGTGCTTCATCACAGCGGCCCAGCTCTCCGCAGGTGTAGATCGACATCATGTTGAGATGGCGCTGCATCTTGCGACCGATGCCACAGAGTTCCTTGATCGGCATGCGCTCCAAAACTCGGGAAACATCTTCAGGTGCTATTATTGTCAGCCCGTCCGGTTTCTGCATGTCGCTGGCAAGCTTGGCGAGAAGTTTGTTGGGTGCGATGCCGATAGAGCACGTTATGCCGAAGCTGTGTCTGATGCGGGCTTTGATTTGATAGGCGATGGTTTCAGCACTGCCGAAAATGCTGAGGGAATGGGTTACGTCCAACCAGGATTCATCAATAGAGAAGGCCTCGACTTCTGGTGTGTAATCCCGGAATATCTCGTTGATCCTGGTAGAGGTATACGTATACTTCCTGTTGTCCCCGATTACGATAATCAGCTCCGGGCAGACTCTCTTTGCTTCCCAGATCGCCATACCGGTCTTAACGCCTTTGGCCCTAGCCTCATAAGAGCTGGTAGTAATTACCGTCCGTCCGCCACCGCCGACAACTGCTATCGGTTTGTTCCGCAGTTCAGGATTGGCCTGTTGCTCTACAGAGGCAAAAAAGGCGTTCATATCGATGTGTAAGATAGTCCTGTGATTCACGGTTGTTCCGATTGAAGTCCATTCAGAGACCAGGTCTGGTCGATGGTGTTGTAAACCAGTTCATACAGAGCTTCACCGTCTGAGACGGCGTAATGCATAAGAGGGACTTCACCGATCCGGTCCCGCCAGAAATAGGTTGTATCCTTAATCTCATGCTTACGCCGGTTCAATTCAAACCACTTGGGGGTGACTTTGCCACCTGGCGAAAATATCGCAGCTACGCGTATTGCTGTTCTTGCTGACACGGTTACTACTCCATATTACGAAAAAGACCCACCATCTTACCGACAATAGTTACCTCGCCTTGTTCAGCACGAATTACAATAGGGTCATAAGCCGGATTTTCAGGTTGGAGCCGGATATGGTTGCTTTCGCGGTAGAACCGCTTCAAAGTTGCTTCGCCATCAACCAATGCCACAACAATATCACGATCCTGAGCAATTGACTGGGGGCGGATCAGAGCCAGATCACCCTCACTGATGGCAGCATTAATCATGGAATCACCCGTAACCTTTAGGAAGAATGTGCCCCCGGATCTGGCAACCGTCCGATCGACCGAATAGTACTCCTGGATATCTTCCACCGGCGGTTGTGGCATGCCGGCCCGTACCGTACCGACGACAGGGAGAAAGACAGAGGGGTGATCCATATCACCAATACGTTCAGCCATTTCCTGATAGTCACTTGTGATTGAAGTGAGCCTGATACTGCGAGAGCTGCCTGGAGTGCGAGTAAGATAGCCCTTCTTTTCCAAAGCGGTCAGATGGCGCATAACACCAAGATTACCGTTGATGTTCAGATGTCCGGCAATCTCCTGCATGGTTGGTGGGTAACCGTGCTGCTTCTGGTAATGGCCAATGAAGTCGAAGACCATTTTTTGGCGGTCGGTGAGTTGGATCATGGAGACGCTCCGATATAGTTACTATAAAATACCTATACCGAAACCAGCTAAAGTGTCAAGCAGGTTGTGGAGAAAATTTGGCCAGAGCGGATCAAACCTGGGCGATACAGGCCGGGCTATCGAATTTTGCATTGTTCACCAGGTCAGGCACCTTGTGAACGGTCATCTCTTGTGCCGGGAAAGGTTGAAAGAGAGGCAGCAGTTGTTCGGGGTCATGCATGGTGTGGCTTAGCCAGAGGGCAAAGCTTTCAGGGTGGAGAATCACCGGCATGCGGTCATGGAATGGCTCTACGAGTTTATTGGCAACAGTTGTCAGGATGGTAAAGGTCTCAAGTTCGTTACCATCCGGCGCCTTCCACGACTCCCACAGGCCGGCCAGACACATTGGGGAATGATCTGCCAGTTGGAAATAGTACGGCTGCTTTTTATTGCCGGTGTGTGACCATTCGTAAAAGCCGGAGGTTGGAACGATACAACGACGGAACTTGATGGCGTGACGAAAGGCCGGCTTCTCTGCAACAGACTCAGAGCGGGCGTTGATCAGGTGACTGCCGAAGCTCAGATCCTTGGACCAGCTTGGCACAAAACCCCACTTCAGCAGATCGAGGTGGTTGTGGTCACCGTTGTTGCGGATTACAGCCACCTGTTGGGTCGGGGCAACATTGAAGCGAGGCTCAAGCTGCGGAGACTCACTCAGAGCAAATATTGCATTGAGTTCACCAGTTGGTATATTTGCGACGAATCGACCGCACATTATATCATTAATTTCCGCACTTTGAGGAAAGCTCCTTTCCTGCCCACTTGATTAAAGGCACTAACTCATTTTCAAGACGTTCACGAGATAAGCGATAAACTGGGGCAGAGATACCGATTGCACCTATTATTCTGTTATCTCTATTTATAACTGGTGCAGCTATCCCCCCAACACCAGCTTCAAACTCCTGATCTTCAACAGCATAGCCTTGCGATAATATCCTTTCAAGTTCATCCTTCAACACACTCGGATCAATAATTGTGTTTGAGGAAAATTTACTCAGTTTGGTTGTATCAATCCATAATTGAAGTTCCTTCTCGTCAAGATGAGCAATTTGTGCTTTTCCTACCGCAGTACAATGTAAAGGGAATCTGCTACCCATCCTGTTTACAACTCTCACTGTTAAATCAGATTCGACGCCATCGACAAAATATGTGAAATCACTCTTTAATATGGAATAGCCACTAGTTTCATGACATTGGTTTTTTAAATGTTCAAGCACCGGTCTTGCATGGTTAATTAATTCTTGCTGCCTTAGAGCCATCTGGCCTAATTCGAATGTTTTTAATCCCAGCTTATACTTACCAGTATCTGGATTTATATCCACGAATTGTCTTGATTGCAATGTAATCAACAATCTGAATATGTAATTTTTATTTGAACCTGTGCACTCAGCTAATTCAGAAATTGAATATTCTTTATCAATCACATTAAACTGTTCAAGAACGTCAATGGCTCGTACTACAGATTGGATTGAGTATTTATCTTTCATAATAGTCCCAAAATTTGAGTCGATATATTTACTTCAAACCAACTAGTGTCCCGTTCGGTTAGTTCTTTCCAGTAATATTTGCGCTATGTTTTGCTCTTTGAACAGACTCAATAATCTTTGCAGCGCTCTTAGTCCATTTGAACGGCTTTGCACTGGTTGTGTTG